>JALSIF010000198.1 GCA_026981635.1 bacterium
TCCACCCCGGTCCCCACCACCGTCACCCGTCCCGCCCGACGCAGCGCCTCCACTCCCCGCTGAGAGTTGCCCACCACCACCAGCAGGTCTACTTGATCCACCACTCCCTTGAGCTCTTCCGCCAGCTCCTCACCCTCCCGGGAAGTGGGTGCCAACTCAAGGATGGGTGAGCGCAACTCCTCCCCCAGGTGGTGGACGTAGTAGGGGATCAGGTTACGCCGCTGTTCTCCCTTGAGCCGCCGGGTGCGGATGGGCACCCACTCCTCCCCCAGGGTGAGCACCCCGATGGTGGGGGGACGGTGGACCGGCACCTCGGCAATGCCCAGCTCAGCCAGATATAGACAGCGGGCCGGGGTAAGCCGGGTGCCTTTGGCAATGAGCTGCCCAGCCTTCCCGTTGCTGCTCCCCACCTTGGTCCCCTGTCCCCTCCGCTTGACATCAAAGCGCACCTGCAAAGTCTTCTCATCCAGCTGCACCGCCCGCGAGGCCGGGATGACCGTGTCACAGGCGGTGGGCAGGGGCATTCCCGGGGTGACCTTGATGGCTTTGTTGCGCCCCAGCACAAACTCCAGGTTGTTGGGGTGGTAGTGGACCAGCTTCAGGTTGACCGGGTTTTGGGGGTTAGCCGCCATCACGTCTTCAAACCTGACCCCAAACCCCGTCACCTCCGCTCCCAGCGCTAGGTCCTCCGCCAGGCATCTGCCCCACCCCCGCTCCAGGGGCATGTAGTCCACCTCAAGGGGCCTGATTCGCCGCCGTAGTACCTTAAGGAGCTCCCCGCTGGAAACCTGACCGATCATCAAGGGATGGATTATAGGTCCTCCCCTTCGCCCCTCTACAATCTGTTGCCATGCCGACCATCAAGGTGACCCACCAGTTCCCCTACCCCGCCGATCAGGTCTACCGGCTGGCCAAGGAGGTGGAGCGTTTCCCCCAGTTCATGGAGGACCTGGACAAGGTGGAGGTGCTTGAACGGGACGCCTCCGGCCCCACCCTGACCCGCTGGTCGGGAAGAGTCCAGATCGCCTCCCTCACCCGAGAGCTCGTCTGGACCGAGCGGGACCGCTGGGACGATGGGGAGCTTACCTGCTCCTTTGAGATGGAGCAGGGCGACCTCAAGTCCTACCGCGGCGTGTGGCGCTTCAGGTCCCATGACGGCGCCTGCCTGAGCGAGCTTGAGGTGAACTTTGAACTGGGCATTCCCATGCTTGGTCCCCTAGTGGAACAGCTGGTGGCCGACCGCCTGCGGGAAAACCTTACTCAGCTCATGAAGGCCCTGGAAAGCCTCTGCCAGGCCGAACTGGGCTAAAAGAGAAAGGAAGCGGGCGCCCCTGGGACGCCCGCCCCTCGCTTCCTCCTTACAGATCCCCCCGCCTACGGCCCGGAGGGAGCGGCGATGGAGAGCTTCACCGGCAGACCGATGATGCCACTCTCCACCTCGTCTGGGGTCTGCGGGACCAGCCGCGGCGAGTCAATGGTGTTGGAGACGTCGTCGCTCATCCCGCTCCACAGCGCCACCCGGTAGCGCACCTGGGTGGCGGTATTGTCACCGTCGTGGGCGATCCAGTCCACCACTCCACCCGGCCGAATGAAGCTCTGCTGCTCTCCCTGCAGGCTCAGGGTAAGCACACACCACTGGGTAAAGGCGATACAGGGCGGGGGCAGAAACTGGGCGCCGTTGTTGGCAAAGATGGGGCTTACCATGGGCAGAATGGCCGGGTTGGAGTTGATGTCCCAGGAGAACTCAAGGATCGCCTCCCCCAGCGGGCCCTCAGATATGAGGATGTTTGAGGGGGTGAGCTCATACCACTGGAAGTAGCCGAAGCCGTCGTCAAATCCGATGGCCAGCTTGCTGCCCACGTTGGCCAGCACCTCCTGGTCGGGTGAGAAGTTGGGCGGGAAGAGGTCAAACACGGTCAGTCGGATGATGGCCCCCTCCCAGGGGATCTGGGTGGTCTCGTTGATGGAAGTAAAGTTGGTTCCATCGGGGCTGTACTTGACATCAATCACCCGGGGTGCAAACTGCACCGCGATGTTGGTCACCCCAGCCTCCCCGTCCTTGTCCTGGTCAATCCTCACCAGGCCTGACATGTTGCGCTCCTTCTGGGGCGGGAAGAGGGTGGGTCCGAGAACCGCGTTGGGCGGCGTAAACCTGGGCAGGGTGAACTCCACATACTCCAGCGTCTCCCCGCCGATCTGGGCAGTG
>JALSIF010000199.1 GCA_026981635.1 bacterium
AGCCCCACCTCCCGCCTGGCCAGCCAGCGGGCACAGGCCGAGCCGATGGTCCCACAACCCACGATGCCCACCGTCAGGGGCTCCCGGGGATAGACCCATCCCGCCATGGCCCTAAGTCTAGCCCCCGCCCCCTGGCCCCCGAACCCCTTGACAAATCCTAAACATATGTATAGGATTACTGGCGGGTGGGAGCGCCATGTATGCGCACTGCGACCTTGACTGCTTCTTCGTGAGCGTTGAGCGCCTGCTTGACCCCTCCCTCAACGGCGTGCCGGTGGGTGCGGTGGGAGGGGGAGACCCGGAGGGGCGCCGGGGCATAGTCATTGCCGCCAGCTACGAGGCCCGCCCCTACGGGGTAAGGACCGGCACCCCCGTCTTTGAGGCGGTGCGGCTCTGCCCCCAGATCCGGCTGGTGCCCGCCTACGGCCCCTACGGCCGGGTCTCGGTGGCGGTGGAGCGGATCCTCCGCCGCTTCTTCCCCGAGGTGGTGCGCCGCTCCATTGACGAGTTTGACTGCCCCCTGGGGGGCTGGGTGGAGACCATCAGGCGCCGCTACCGCTCCCTGGAGGCCTTCGCCCGGCGGGTGCAGGGGGCGGTGTGGGGCGAGGTGGGGGTGCCCATGTCCATCGGCATCTCCTCCAGCCCGCCCATCGCCAAGCTGGTCACCAAGTCGGTCAAGCCCTTCGGGGTGGGGGTGGTGGAACCGGCCCAGGTCCCCCGCTTCGTGGACCGGATGGAGGTGGACGAGATCGCCGGCATCGCGAAGGGACTCAAGCGCCAGCTGGCCCGGGCCGGCATCCGCACCCTGGGGGAGCTTGCCGCCATTGACCCCCGCATCGTGCGCGCCCGCTTCAGTGTGGTGGTGGAGCGCCTCTGCCGCTGCGTGCGGGGGGAGGACATCCCTCTACCTGAAAGCAGCCCCTTCCAGCAGCAGATGGGCCACCACCGCACCTTCCCCCACCCCAGCTCCGATCCCAACTACCTGCACGCCTTCCTAGAACAGCTTGCCCGCCAGCTCTGCTTCCGCCTGCGGCGGGACGGCTACCTTGCCCTCCACCTGGCGGTGAGCCTGAGGCTGGAGGACTTCACCGAGCGCTGGAGCGAGGTCCCCCTTGCCCCCACCAGTCTGGACGAGCACCTGGTGCCGGTGGCCCACCGTCTGCTTGAGCGGCTTACTCCCGATCGCCCCACCGCCCGAGGGGTGGGGGTGTGGTGCGGCCGGATCATCCCCGGCCCCCGCCAGCCCAGCCTGTTTGAGTCGCCCGAGCTCTACTGCCGGGAGCGGCTGGCCCGCGCCCTGGACCGGGTGAGGGAGAAGTTCGGCTGGGATGCGGTCCTGCCCGCCTCCACCCTGGCCGCCCGCCGCCGGGCGCGCCTGAAACGCCTCTCCTGCGCCTTCAACGTGCGCAGCCAACCCGACCTCCTGACCGCCTTCCCCCCCTGGCTGAGACAGCGGGTGGGGGTGTGAAAACCCATCCAAGAACTTAAAAGAGCTCGCTCTCTCTAATCACCTTTTACCTGTCTCAACCTCAACCTCATCTTCATCTGATTCTTTGATTACAGGGATGGCTAGCCTGATGCCCTTTATCCCCTCTTTGGCCCGCTTGCTTGAGAACTCCGAGTAGAAGATAAGCGGCTGGTCGTTCACCACGACGATGTCGGAGTAGGCCCCTACCCCGTCGGTGGTCACCGGTACAACCTGCCAACCTCCATACTTGACCGAGAGTGGCCGGGTGGCAAGCTTCACCTGGTCGTTCTCAAGGTCGTGGTAGACGATCCAGATCCGGTCAGAGGTTAAGGCAATGTTGGCTGTGTAGCAGAGGAACCCATCCCAGTCAACAACCTCTACAATCCACTCATCAAGTTCATACGGTTTCAGATTCCTAGCAAATTTAATCCACTTCCTTAAGTAGCCTAGATATGCAATATATACATAACCACCCCTCACAATTGGATTTCTAGAAATACCAACGCCGGGCGTCGGGTCAATTGTGAATATGTCCCAGGAATCTTCAGTAAGTACATCACCCTGATTTGTAACAGCTATTTTTAAAGTCTCATAGTCCTTATCTGTATAAAGGATAGCTGATTTGTTTCCAATATTGAATATAGTTGCATTGATATCAAAACTTATATCTGATATACCATTGAGTTTAAATATTTTACTGATTTTATTCCCAGAATTATAATCATAA
>JALSIF010000200.1 GCA_026981635.1 bacterium
GCCGGTAAGGCCGCCAAAGTCGCCCGCACTCTCCGCCGAGACGTAGCCCTCCTCGGTCAGCTCCTCCCAGGGCTGGACCACGTCCCGGGGAAGGGCGGGGAAGGAGCCAAGCTCCGCTCCAGCGGAAGCCGAACTTTCCTCCCGGGGGGCCTGATCCCCATTGCGGGCGCTTCCCGAACAACCGAAGAACAGAAGCAGGGTAAAGACAACCCCTGCCAGGACTGCAGCATAGTCCTTCCTCACCATGCCATCCTCCTCCTGGTTAGAGTTGTAGATAAAGGAAAGGTCGGGATTATACCCTGAGTTGGACTTTCTGCAACCCGCCTGCCCTAGGTTGTTGGATAGCTGTCAGAGAGTAAGGCAGGGTCTTTATCCTCGCGGCAGGAGCACTCAAGGGTGTACCTGTTGTCACTTCCTCCCATCGGTTCGGGGACCAGGGCCATGGGAAGGGTTTGGCTGTCAAACACCGCCTGGAGCCTGATCACACTGCAGCCGAAGAAACAGGCGAAGCTCAGAGGGCGAATATCACGGAAGCTCCACTCACCGCTGGCGTCATACTCCGGGTTGTAGGCCACCCTCAGCCACCAGCGGCTTACCCCTTCCTTCTTGATGTAGAAGATGAAGGGGTCATACCAGTCTGGTGGTGGAGCCGTTGACGTCCAGCTATGGCTCAGGGCGATGGTCAGGGCAGCGCCGCTTCCGACGTCGTAGGCTCCTCCCTCGCCATCATCCACTACCTGGATGTTCCACTCGGCCGGATCCAGGCCGTACTCGGTGGTGGAGATGGCCAGCTTCAGAGCCCCTGCGTCGGCATCGTAGTAGGCTATCATCGGTCTAAACTCTAGGAAGGGGGAGGGGAAGAGGATGAACCGGCTGTTGATGGCCAGGCTGGCAAAGGCTCCCACAGCATTGCCGCCGCCGTCGTCTATTACCACCTTGGTCCACGCTCCCGACCCGTCAGTCTCTTGGCTGACGAACCACACCAGATCCCCGTTGGTCAGGTCATAGGCGGCGATGGTGGGGGCGGTTGAGGTGCCGTAGGTGTAGAGGTTCAGATACCGGTAGTTTCCACTATCTATGGTATAGATGGTCCAGCTTCCGCTCCCGTCGGTCTGGCTGTTGACGGCGAACTTTAGTTCCCCTGTACTGTCATCGTCATAGGCTACCGCCGGCACCCAGTCCGAGATGGCATTGCTGTATACCCGGTGGAGAGAGACTGAGTTTGAGCTGACGGAAGCGATGGTTGCTGCCTTGGTCCACCCGTTCCAGTCAATTCCGTCCACGCCGGAGCTGGAACTGGCGTAGTAGAGAACTACCTCGCCGTCTGTTGCATTGAAGAAGGCAACCATGGGCATACCGTTGATTGAGCGGAGAGAGGGAGAGATGCATGACTTGCTTGCAATTACCGTCCGCTGCCAGGGTCCGGTTCCGTCCGGCTTGGCGTTTATCGCGTACCCGCACTTGTTGGAGAACCAGAAGGCGATGGCGGGGCGGCCGTCAATGAAGGACATGTTTAGGTGAGTGAGGTTGAGTTCCGTGCTGGGGTCCTCATCGTCCAGATCGGCCACCAGCGAGGTGAAATCGCGCGCCGTGTAGGGCTGGTAGGCAGTCCCCACCGCCCCAGCCGAATCTCTCACTTTGATCCCAGCCATGCGGATCCCAGGCCTTAGGTTGTCGGCCGGTATGGTTATGGTGGGATCGTTGCCGAAGATGGTAAAAAACCCGTTTCCTTCTGGGTCAAAGGCATATTCAAGGTTGGCATCTCCCTCCGGATCGTAGGAGGCCGAGGCGTCAATGGTGATGGGTGTAAGTCCTACTATGCCTTCAAGGGAGGAGATGGTGAAGTCCACCACCGGGGGCTGGTTGGCGTTGGCCCCTACCACAACCGAGCCGAAGCCCTGGCTGCCCTGGTTGTCCACCACCCGGGCGTTGACGTTGTAGGTGCCGGGGGAGGTGAAGGTGTTGGTGTAGGTGATGGAGCCGGAGGAGGTGGGCAGGGTGGCGGGGCCCTCGGCCGAGATGTCGGTCTCATAGACCCCGTCCCCGTCCAGGTCCAGCCTCACGTCCACCACCTCGCCGTCGTCGTCCCGAAAGCCCGCCTTGATGAGGCTGGTGAGGGGAGCGGGCCCGCTCTGGGGGTCGGCGGTGGGCACCACGATGGGCCTGAGATTGCCCACGATGATCACCGTC
>JALSIF010000201.1 GCA_026981635.1 bacterium
GATTGAGCTGGCGGGAAAGGTGGGGGGCAAGTTCGGCCTTCGCGACAAGGCGATGCTTGAGCTCCTCTACTCCTCCGGCCTTCGGGCAAGCGAGCTTATCTCCCTTCGCATCACCGATGTGGTCTTGGAGGAGGGGCTGGTCGTCGTCAGAGGAGGCAAGAACCGTAAGGACCGGGTGGTCCCCCTGGGCAGCCGGGCAGCCCAGGCCATCAAGGACTACCGGGATAAACTTCGCCCCAAGATGGGCTATGCTCTCAAGAGCGACCGCCTCTTTCTGGGAAGAAAAGGACCCCTTAGCCGGGTTCACCTCTACCGCATCGTCTCCCGCGCCGCACGGCTGGCGGGGATTGACCGCATGCCGGTGGGCCCCCACACCCTGCGCCACTCCTGCGCCACCCACATGGTGGAGAACGGGGCCGACCTGGTGGCGGTAAAGGAGCTTCTCGGCCACTCAAGCCTGAACACGGTTGAGATCTACACCCACCTCAGCCAGCGCCACCTGCGGGAGGTCTACCAGCAGACCCACCCGTGGGCGAAAGACGGCTGAGCCGGGCAGGGGAAAGCCTCGCCTCCACGTCATAGATCACCAGATCCTCCTCGGCTCTAAGCTTGATGCGGACCTGGCCGGTGGGAGAGAGGGCCCAGTCGGGGAAGAAGCTCACCAGCGCACTTCCCCACTGCCGCACCTGAAGATGGGGCTGATAGCTGCGACTTTGCCAGTTGTAGAGCAGAATCTCCACAATGGCCTCCTGTCGCCTGCCTGACCCCTGGGCGAGTTTCCTCTGCATGGGCGGCAGGGGGGTAAACATTGGGCTCAGGTCGGTGGAGAAGCTGAAGTTGAGGGCCGCCAGCGCCTCCTCGGCCCGCTCAGGGCTAAGCTCCACCACCCAGACTGCCTCGTCTCCCTCGCTGAGCACCAGCCGGTTGAGGTTTTCTGTCGCCATGGGTCCCCCTCCCACCAGTGGACCCCCCACCAGTCCCGAACTGGATAGGCTGAGCAGAAAGAGCTGCCTTATCCCGGGTGGGGTAGGCCCGCCGTAGGCCAGGCGGCTTCCAGAAAGCTCAATCACAACCAGGGAGTAACCCTGCTTGCGAAAGTCGGTGCTCTGTCTTATCTCCACCAGATTTTCTGGCAGACCGGCGACCAGGAAGAGACGCTGGCTGGTGGCAAGCTTGCTCAGTCGTCCAGTCAGATCACTGAAAAGCTTGATGTAGCCTGCTGAGAGGCGCTCGCTCCCAAGCTTGATGGGAAGCTCGTACTGGATCTGGTAGTTGTCTATGGCCTTGCTCTCCCCCCCTTTCAGCCGTCCTAGGCGGTAGCTGCCCAGGGGAGTAACCAGGGTGGCATCGTAGAGGGTTAGGTTGCTCTGGTTGACCACTTCGCCGGTCAGGTTGCCACCTGGGGAGAAGCTGAACCCGCTTACCCGGATACCGCTGAAGCGGTCGTCATCGGGGATCAGCCCCTCCAGGTAGTCAAAGTCGTAGGACCAGCGGGGTCGCTTACGGATTAGCCTGACCGTCTGGCCGGATAGTTCCACCTCGGCGCTGGCCCGATCGTTGAGGCTGAACCTCAGGCCAATGATTCCCTGGTCTCCCCCCGGCGGCACCTTGGGATAGGCCACCCCCGGCGTAGTAAGGGAGGTGACAAGTCGGGTAGGGGAGGAGTTGAAGATGCCGGTTGCGGTGCGATAGGCAGCACCTCCCTCCGGCCCCACCACCACCTGGTCAATCTGCAAAATCCGGTTGTGGTTGCCCTGAATGCGAAAGCCCAGCACGAAGCCGGCCAGGGTGAAGAGCGCGACCAGCGAAGTCAGAGTGAGCCAGAGGAGCTGGTGTAGCCGCAGGTAGGAGAGGATGAGGAAGTTGGCTGGACCTACCAGAATTAGATAGAGGAGCACAAAGAAGAAGATGGTGGTGCGCAGGGCGGGAAGCCTGAGGATCAGGCTGCCCATGGCGGAGATCAGGGTTGAAGGGTGGGAGAGGGCGGCAAACAGGGTTGGGTTGGAACCGTAGCGGGCGATGAGATAGCCCAGAAACTCCTTCTTGCCCGCCCAGCTCTGGAAGGGTTCTCCCACAAGGTCAAGGTTAAGTTCCAGCACCGCCCCGCTGCCCAGCCGCCTCTCCACCAGCATGGGGATGCCTCTTCCCCCGGTGTCTAGCCCAGCTAACACCCGGGCGCCGGGGCGAAGCTTTCCCCGGGAGATGAGGCTGCCCACCTGATCACCCGGCCACGGGCTGGGCAGGCCCGCCCAGCTGGCCAGGGGAGAGATGAGCCCCTCAGCCTGGGTGGTTCCGGTGAGCTGACGGGGCAGCAGCCGGGCCAGGGGGGAGGCGGCGATCCGGGACCCATTGGGACCGGTGGCCACCAGGAGGATCCCCCCCCGTGCCACAAACCCCTCCAGCGCCTGGACCTGGGCGTCGCTCAGGCGGTTGAAGTCTCCCTCCAGCACCACCAGCATGTCAACCCCAGAGAGAGCGGCGCCGTTTTCCGGAATGCGGGTAAGGGGAAGATCTCCCACCGCCACCTGACTGTTGGTGTACTGGGAGAAGCTCAGGTCGGGGTCCTCCGGGCTGTAGGGGTCAACGGTGCGGCGGGCGAAGCGGAAGTCGCTCATGAAGCCCAGCGCTCCCGGCTGGGGATTTAGGGAGACCAGGAGGAAGCTCTGGGCAGGAGCACTCTCCTTAATGGAGAGGGGAAGCTTCACCACCTCCCTGCCCTGCCGGTTTTTCACCACCAGGAAGAAGCGCTTGCCCATTCGGGGGAGGTTGAGGAAGCTCAGCTCGTATTCCTTGCTGGTGCCTGGGGCAAGCTCAACCGCCACCCTATAGCGGGTGACCGATTGGGGGTCGGTCTTGACCGCCACCTCGGCCACCCCTTGGAAGGGTGCTTCTCCCCGGTTGGTGAGCCTGACCCAAAGGGGAGTCATGCTGTCCAGCTTGGCCACCTCGCCAAAGCCCACCTCGGCCCCAATCTCAAGCTGGGGAGCTTTCTGGGCTAGGGCAGACTGAGGAAGGGGGAGAAGCATCATGCTCAGACCCAGCACCAGGCAAAGGAGTGGAGCCGGTGTGGTGGTGAGTGTCCTCATGCTCCCGTAAACACCATCTGGGGAGAGCGATAGCGGGGGTAGAGGTTGGCCGCTATCCCCACCAAGACCCAGGCTATGAGCAGGTGGAAAAGGAAGGAGCTCACCGGCAGGGGAACCAGGTTGGTGATCAGGTTATAGATGTCGTAGGTGGGAAGGGACAGGGTGGGGCTAAGGTTGCCGGAAAGAACCGCCCGCATGCTGAAATAGGGGTTGATGAGCAGGCTGAAGAAGCCCAGCAGGTAGCTTATCGGATGGGGGGTCTGTCCCACATTGGCAAAGACATATTCGTACATTGCCGACCCGGGGGGAAAGGTGGCTACCAGCAGGGCAACCACCGCCACCATGGTGCGGGTAACCGAGGTGCGGTTCTCCTGGGCGGTAAGGCTGAGCAGGATGCCCAGGGCGGTGATGGAGAGGGTGACCCCCAGCATGGTGAGGGAAAGGTAGACCACTGAGCGCGGCTCTATCCCCCCAAAGATGAAGGCGATGGAGTAGAAGGGCAGCGCAGTGAGGATGAGCATAAGGTTCATGAGCACGGCAAAGAGGAATTTGCCCAGCACGATCTCCTGGTTGGAGAGCAGGGTCAGATTGACCAGTTCAAAGGTGGCTTGCTCCTTCTCACTGGTAAAGGTGGTGCTGGAGTATCCCACCGAGATCATCAGGGTGATGAGAAGCTGGACGCTAAACAGCACCCCCAGCATCACCTGTCCAATACGGGAGATGTCCAGGGTCCTTTCCACCACCGGCAGGGTGGCCACCAGGGTGAGGTAGAGGGCGAAGCCCATGATGGAGGTGTAGATAAAGATGGTTCCTAGGGTGCTCCACACCCGGGAGCGCTGGCGGAACTCCTTCTTGATGATGGCTAGGATCGCGCTGAGCAACTCAGACCTCCTCTGGGAGTATATAGAACCCTCACCACTTCGGTTTGGTTCAGAATCGGTAGGAGTAGAGGGCCAGGCTCCCATCCAGTAGCCTGACCAGTAGCCCCCCCTCGGTTGGGGCCAGGAAACCGGCGTCGGGCACCGGCAGGACCACCTCGTGCAACTTCTCACCACGCTTGATGTCCACCACCACCAGCCTGGATTCGGTCTCTGCTTCCAGGCGAAAGGTGTTTCTTACTAGGCCAAAGACAGCCCCTCCGGCGCCGGCGATCTGGAAGGGGGAGAGCCCCCTAAGCTCAAGTTCCCACACTACTTTCCTTCCGTCCAGGTCAATTCCCACCAGCTTGGGGGGTGGGTTTTCCCCATAGGGGAAGATGGCTGCCACTGCCATCCCCTCCTCTTCGTCCACCACCAGAGATGCATTGCAGCTCTCCCCCAGTCTTGTCGCCCACTCCAAAACCCCGTCCTTGAGACGGTGAAGGGAGAACCTGCCGCCCGCATCACAGGAGATCACCCATTGACGGTAGATGGAAGGGGTGACTGCCAGCCCGCGCCCACTCAGTCCCGCCACCCATACAACCCTGCCGTCCGCTGCCCGGTATGCGGTCAGCCGTCCGTTGTCGCTTCCCGCCACCACCATCCCCTGGGAGTGGGCGGGGGCAGAATAGGGCTTGCTCCCCATCACCAGCGTGGTGAGGGGGGAGGAAAGGTCGTCGGGCCGCAGGATGTAGAGGGCGCCGTTTAGCCCCGGCGCCCAGATCACCTCAGGGCTGGCCAGGGGAGAGCCGTAGAAACCGGTAGGGGCGGTAAACCTGCCCAGCTGGCGGCCCGTGCGGCGGTCCACCAGGAAGAGGAAGCGGTTGTAGGTGGTGTTTGCCCCCACCGTAAGGTAGTCTCCCCCGATGGCCAACGCTCCCAGGGTGCCCTGGAAGGGGTTGCCGGACTCAACCATGAGCTGGGTCTCCCAGACCACCTGCCCGCTGGCAACATCCGCGGCATAGAGCTTTCCGAAGGGGTCGGCTAGGTAGGCTCGCCTGCCGTCGTAGACGATGGGGGAGACAAAGTTGATCAGCTCCAGGGGAATGGGTCTGTCCGATAGCCGGGTCCGCCAGCGGGGAAAGGTTGACAGCCCCCTCACCCGCCGCTTGAGGGGCTGATAGCTTGAGCGGAGCTGGTCTCTTCCCTCCCCTAACCAGTAGACCCCTCCCGCCAGGGGGGGGCGGATGGCGGGCAGGGACGTGGCGGGAGGGAGCTCTTGCGTTCCCCCGGGAGCGGCCAACTGCCTTCCCGGAATGAAGCGGGCCACCTGGGATAGGATCAGGAGCAGAGCGAGAAGGCTGATCAGCCAAGCCGAGGCCCTGAGGGAGATGGTGCTCACTTTCGGTACCGCCGCTTGATCCTTTTCAGCCGCTCGGTGAATTCCTCTTCACTCTTAGGCTTGGCAGGGGAGCCGGGACCTCCGGCCGACCTTGTCGGGCTAGCTGACACCTTCCTCACTGCTGGGCCAGCCTCTCTCATCCCCAGCCTCCTAAGCACATCCTCTCGGATGAAGACCTCCCCCTCTGTAGCATCTCTCCCCTCCCCTTTCTGGGAGGGCCTGGGGCCTGAACCGGCGGCCGGTTGACCGGAAGGGGAGGGCCTTCTTCCCGCCCTAGCTTTCTCCCTTGCTTGCCTGGCAGGAATAGACCGGGGGGTGCGCTGCTTAACTCCCTTGAGTTTGGCCAGAGTCTCCTCGGTGGTGCCCAGCTGGTGGACCAGTGCCAGCAGGCCCAGCTTGGCGAGAATGAATTCCCGCACCGCCATAAGGTCTTCGGCGGTAAAGAGCAGGCGGCGAACGCCGATGTCCACTATCCAGAGGATGAGCGCCAGGGTAAGAGCCAGCTGCCAGGCCGGCTCGCGGCGGGTGGCCGGTTTGCGGTCAAGCTCAAACACCTTGCTCAGGTCAAAGTCGCTAGGTGGAGGGGAGGGGCTGATCTCCATCAACCGGGCAAACAGTGTCTGGTTGGGGTCTAGGTCGCGATACTCGGGCGAGTAGCTAACCGCCAGGCCGGCGGTGGCTACCGCCTGGTCCACCTCGTCTTTGCTCCTTACCACCGAGACCAGGTAGCTGCCGTTTCCCCGCAGGGGGAACCAAGCCTCATAGCGGCCCGGCTCGGTCTGCTCAAGCTTCACCGTGAGGGGTTCCCCCTGGGGAGGAAAGACCTTGGCGCTGAGTTCCTCGGCGGTGAGGTAAGTCCCCGCTTTGCTCAGGGCTTCCACCACCAGGTGTCCCCTAGCCTGGTCCTGCTCCACGGTGGTGATGTAGGTGGTGTCGCCCACCTCGCGCATCCCCCATCTCAGCATGGCGGAGAAGAACTCCTTGTAGCCGGGCCAGCCGATCCACTGGGCAGCCCAGCGGTTCTTTGCGTCGCTGGTCCAGGCCAGGGTCTTGCCCAGGCCAAAGTGCCAGTGGGCGAGCAGGGGGTCGTTCTTGTGGGTGACCAGGGGAAGCTGGGCGGTGGGCTTTGGGGTGGTGGCCACATAGCCCAGCAGGGGAGGGGTAGTGGCCATAGGCAGGCTTTCAGAAAGCTCGGTCACCGCCCGCTCCACCGGCCGGAAGGGCTCCTCAATGATGGCGTTCTTGGAGGCCAGGAAGGTCTCCCGGGTGAATATACGCGGCAGGGTGGAGGGGTCGGTGGCCTGATAGAAGTTGCCCCCGCCCTGCTCGGCCAGCCAGCGCAGAAAGCCGACATCGGCGTCGGTCCCCACCGCCACCGATGAGATGGTGATCTTGTCCTCGGCAAACTTCTTGAGCAGCCGGCCAAAGTCGGCCGGGGCCACGATTCCATCAGTAAGCACGATGATGTGCTTGGCGCGGGCGTTGGTGGCGTTTAGCTGCTTGCCCGCCTCCACCAGACCGGGGAAGAGGTCGGTTCCTCCCCCCGGTTGGAGGCGCTCAATCATCTGCTTGATCTCTTCCTTGTTGGCGTTCTGCTGGACGGGGACGATCCACTGGGGCAGGCTGTCAAAGGCCTGAACACCGATGTAGTCGTTTCTGGCCAACACCTCAACGGTAAGCTTTGCCGCCTCCCGCGCCATGGCCAGTTTCTCCACCCCGTTTACCGTCATCGCCATGGAGCCCGACTTGTCAATCAGCAGAGCAACCGCAGTGGAGGGGGCAAAGACGTCCCGCTGGATGTCCATCCTCACCGGCAGAATCTCCTCAATGGGGGTGCGAAAGTAGCCGCCCGGACCGAAGGAGCGGTCGCCGCCAAACATCATGAAGGTGCGCCCGAAGTCGCTTACCAGCCGCTTGATGAGCTCCATCTGGCTCAGGCTCACCTCGCTTGCCAGCACGTCAGAGAAGATGATCACGTCGTAGCTGGCCAGCCCCTCCAGGGTAAAGGGGAGGTTTTGGGGGCGGATGAAGTCAACCTGAATCTGCTGGCTAGAGATGAGGCGGGCAAAAAGGTCGTCTTCCCGAGGATCACCCGAGACGTAGAGCACCCGCGGCGGTCCCTCCACCTGGATGAAGCCGAAGCCCAGGTTGTTCTCCTGCTGGGTGTCCTCCTCCGGCTCAATGCGCACGCTCACCGTGTGGAAGCCGGGCTGGTCAACCTGGATGGGGAGGGAAAAGGGATTCTTCCCTTCCTCAAGTTCAACGGTGCTTACCCCCATCAGCCTCCCGTCCAGGCTCACGGCAAGCTTAGCCTTGGTCTTCAGGTTGGACTGAAAGACCATCCCCAGTCTCACCGTCTCCCCTTGGCTGGCAACAGGAGGCAGGCGCACCTCCCTCACCAGGACCTCAGGGGTCTTGCGGGTGGGCAGGGGCTTGAGGTAGAGTTCCACCCCCTGCTCCACCAGACTGCGAGCCGCTCCCACCGCATCGCCCAGGTTCTGATTGCCATCGGTAATGAGCACTACCCGACGCTGGGCGTTCTCGGGCAGGGCAGCCGCCGCCAGCCGCAGGGCCTGACTGATGTCGGTGAAGTTGGTTTGGGGCTTGCTCTCGTATTTCTCCAGCTCCGCCTCCTCAAAGGTCTGGCTGGGGAACTTCTCCACCTGGGCGTCCCGCCCGAAGGTGACGATGCCGATCAGGTCTTCTCTCCGCTTTCCCTGGGCGGCCCTGATGATCTGCTGGCGGATCCCAGCCAAGGTCTCCGGGTTTACCGAGTCGCTTACGTCAACCACAAAGATCACCGCCAGCCGGTCGCTCACCCTGACCAGCTCAACCCCCCCCAGGGCAAAGACCAGAAGAAGGAGGATCAGCCCGCGCAGCAGATTGCTGATCAGCCGGCGAGCTGGCCCCAGAGCGGCAAAGCTCCGCCGGGCAATGATCCAGCTCAGCCACAGGGCGGGGACAAGGAGAAGGAGAAGCAGTGGGTCGCTAAAGCTTAGGGGCAGGATCATGTCCACACCCTCCGGTGAAAGAGCCACCACTCGCCGATGACCAGAAGCAGGGCAGCAAGGACCAGCCAGCGGAAAAGCTCCCGGTTACCCACCACCGTGCGTGCCTCACCGGTGGCTTGGCCGGTTATCCTCACCTGGGCCCTGAGACTGAGTTCAGATTCCCGCTGATTGGTCAGGTTGACGGCAAAGCTGACCAGTTTATTCCCCTCCCTCAGCACCCGATAGACCCCCAGCTCACGGGTGTCAGGGAAGCTGAGCAGGCCTTCCCTAACCTGGGCCTCCCGCTTGCGTCCGGAAGGATAGACCACCTCCACCTCCCCTTCCAGCCCTGGCAGGGGATAGTCAAAACGCTCTCCCACCGATAGGTTGAGCCTGCTTGAGCGATTGTGGCCCGAGATCCAACGCACCGCGTTGGCCACAAAGACGGGGAAGGTGGCACGGAGGGGAAAGTCGCTTGCCTCCAGGGGAAAGGCAAGGTAGAGCACCCGGTATCCCCTCACCTGGTCGGCCAGCACCAGGGGTCCACTGGTGGCCTCCACCACCACGCTGGTCCCCGGTCGGGGCCTCACCTGGTAGGCACTAGCCAGACGCAGGTTGGAGAAGGTAAGGAAGCGCAGCAGGGGATGGGTGCGGTCTTCATCTACGATTCCCACCGGACCCACCGCTTTCCCCCGGCTACCGGGCAGCATCGGGTGGCTGGCCCCGCCGAAGAAGAGGTAGTTTGTTTCCCCCCACTCGGGTCCCAGTTCTCGGTCGGTGACCACCAGGTCGTAGCTGGGAAGGTTTGCGGGGGGAGCTGGTTCACCCCAGCTCTCTACCTTGAGGGCGGGGTTGGCCCGCAGAGCGGCGAGCATCAGCGGGTTGTCGGTGGCGGCCAGTACCTTGGGCCGGTAGGGTGGGGCCATAACCAGGCTAACCTGGTCGTCAAGGGGAAACCGGTCACCGGCATCCAGCAGGTCTAGGGTGATACCTTCGGGCTGGTAGGTGAGCTGGTCAAACACCACCTCACCGATCTCGCCTGGGGCAAGCTCCACATACTGGCTCTCAATGAGCTCACCGTTTATCCTCAGCTCCACCCCTACCTCCTGCTGGCGGGGGGAGAAGTTGCCCACCCGGGCCAGGGTGGCATAGCTCTGGGCCACCGGGTCGTAGATGACCGAGGCGCTCACGATGCCCAGGTTTTCTTCCTCCTTCCCCACGGTGATCTGGGAGACCTGGCTGAGGTGGGGAAACTGCCCCTCCACATCGGGCATCCCCCCATCGGTAATCAGCACCACGCTGGTGGGAACTTTCTGGGAGAGGGAGTCAATCAGCTCCAGTGCTGGCTTGAGGTCGGGAGTTCCGCCTAGACTGTCTGATAGCTGGCTTGCCGCCCGCCTAAGGTCGCGCACCCGGCTGGTGAAGCCGGTCAGTAGGTGGGGCCGGTCGCTTACTGCCATTACCAGCATCTCCTGCCCACCCGCAAGGCCATCAATCAGACGGTAAAGCTCCCGTCGGGCCTCCCTCAGCCTGCTCTCTCCACCTCTGCCGGCAAGCATTGAATAACTGGTGTCCACCACCACCGCCACCCGCTCCCCTACCCGGATCTGACTTTTTAGGTAGGGTCGGGCTAGGGCGGTTACCAGCAGAAGGAGGACCAGAAGCTGAACCAGGAGGAGCAGGTTGCGGCGAAGTTTTTGGAAGGGGGTGTTGGCGGCGATGTCCCTTACCACCCGCTCCCAGAGGAGAACCGAGCTCACCCTAACCCGGTTGCGACGGAGTTTCAGCAGGTAGAAGAGGATCACTATCCCCGCCAGACCCGCCCAGAGGAAAGCCCAAGGATTAAGGAAGAAGCGTTCCATCTAGCCTGACCAAATCTTATCTACCTCAGACTGGCCAAGGAAGAGACGGCGGGCAAAGGGGAGGCTAGGAACGCCTGCTTCCCTGGGCCATGGCCAGCAGGCGGGGCAGGTCGTGCTCAAAGTCCATCAGCAAGTAGAAGTAGCGCAATATCTCCGGGGTCTCCTCGCGACGGTCGCGGTGGAGGTCCTCATACATGAGCTCAATCAGCTCTTCGGGGGTTATCTCCTGGGCGCGGCGTACCAGCTCCTCGGTGAGAAAGACCCCCTGCTCCTCAGCCATGGCACGGGCCACCAGCTCCTGGGGAACCACCGCGCGGTAGACCTGGTCGCCCAGCTCAACGGTCAGGGTTATCACGCCACTCATCTTAGCTTCACCTGCCAACAGATATAAGGACTTCGGGACGGGGAAAAGGTTCCCTATCTCTTAGAGTGGAATCACGGCTAAAATGGCTTGCGGTGGAAGTCTCTCCAGTAAAGGCGGCGGTGGTCGGCGTGGGAAGCATGGGGCGAAACCACGCCCGGGTATATAGCGAGCTTGAGGAAGTAGAGCTGGTCGGGGTCTGCGATCGGGATGCCTCCCGGGCGGGGGAGATTGCCCAGCGCTTCGGCTGCCTGGCTACCACTGAACTTGACCAGCTCCTTTCCCTTGCCCCTCATGTGCTGAGCATCGCGGTTCCTACCAGCCAGCACCACGAGGTGGCCCTGGCGGCGGTTGAGGCTGGGGTGCCGGTGCTCTTGATTGAAAAACCCATCAGCGACGACTTTGACCACGCCGCCCAGGTGATCGCTGCCGCTCGACGCAAGGGGATCAAGATCTTTGTGGGCCACATTGAGCGTTTCAACCCTGCAGTCAGGGTGCTAAAGGAGCTGATCGGAGAGGGAAGATTGGGGGAGGTCCTTTCCATTGCCAACCTCAGGGTAGGCCAATACAACGAGCGTATCCTGGACACCGGCATCATCCTTGACCTGGGCAGCCACGACGTTGATCTCATAAGCTTTCTTTATGGCGAGCGGGTGGAGGCGGTGTCGGCAGTGGCCTCCACTTCGGTCCACGAGCGGGGCTATGAGGACCACGCCTCCATACTGCTCCGCTTCCCGGGGGAGCGTAGCGGCATCTGCGAGCTTTCCTGGCTTTCTCCCTACAAGGTGAGAAACATATTTGTCACCGGTGAGGACCGCTTCGCCTTGGTAGACCTTATCCAGCAGAAGGTGACTTTGTTGGGAAGTGAACCCGAGGTGGTTCCGGTTCCTCGGGAGGAGCCTTTAAGACTGGAGCTCAAGGCGGCAGTGGAGTGCTATTTGAATGGTACTGAGCCAGCAGTCACCGCGGAGGATTCCATTCACTGCCTGAAGGTGTGTAATGCGGCCATCTCTGCCTACCGCACCGGCAGGGTGGTTGAGGTCTAGTCGGGTCCCAGATGTCCCTCTCTCCGGGCAGTGGGGAGAGGTGAGGATATGATTAGCTTTACTCGGGTGGGAGCTAACCATGGCTGAGGTGATCGTTACCCGCAGAGAGCGCTTCTCCGCCGCCCATCGTCTGCACAACCCCAACTGGTCGGCGGAGCAGAACCAAAAGGTCTTCGGCCTTTGTAACAACCCGTCGGGACATGGCCACAACTATGTTCTGGAGGTGATGGTAAAGGGCACTCCCGACCCGGAGACCGGCTACGTGATTGACCTCAAGCTTCTCTCCGACATTATCCGTGAGGAGATCATCTCTCAGGTGGACCACAAACACCTAAACCACGATGTGGACTTCCTGCAGGGGATAAACCCCACCGTGGAGAACCTGGCCATCGCCTTCTACCAGAGGCTCAGGCCCCGTCTTGCGGGACCCAACTACCGCCTATATGGGGTGAGGGTCTTTGAAACAGAAAACAACTTCGGGGAGTATTTTGGTGAGTGATGGACTAACCCTTTCTCCCCCTTGGGCTAGAATCGGGAGGTAGTCAAGATGAACGACCCCGACCTGGAGATCTACCAGCCTGGCGAGCTGGCCGAGGCCCTCGCCCGCCTCAGTGACGGCGAGCGGACGCCAAGGGAGCTTCGCTCTCCGGCGCAGCTTTCCAGGCTGATCCTTGCCCAGCTTGAGCTTCTGGGAGAGGACCCCAGCCGGGAGGGACTGGTAAAGACCCCCCAGCGGGTGGCCCACTCCCTGCTTCAGCTCACCGAGGGCTATGAACTTGACCTCCACCAGGTGGTAAACGGGGCAGTCTTTTCTGCCGAGGGGGCCGACCTGGTGGTAGTAAGGGACATTGAGTTCTACTCCCTCTGCGAGCACCACCTGCTCCCCTTCTATGGGCGGGTCCACGTGGCATATCTGCCTGACCGCAAGGTGATCGGGCTCTCCAAGATCCCCCGCATCGTTGACATGTATGCCCGCCGTCTCCAGCTCCAGGAGCGCTTCACCGCCCAGGTGGCTGACGCGCTGATGGAGGCGGTGGAGCCCCAGGGGGTGGCGGTGGTGGCCACCGCCCTCCACTTCTGCATGATGATGCGCGGGGTGGAGAAGCAGCATGCCAAGACCACCACCAGTGCCTTTAGGGGTCTCTTCCGCACTGACCAGGCCCTGCGGGAGGAGGTGCTTCGCACCCTGGGCGAGCCGACCGTCCACACTCCCTAGCCCGCGGTGGAGGGGATATGCCTGCGGGCGGGGAGCACGGGGAGGTGATGTGGGATGTGTCGCATCATCTATCTGTCTGACCACCGGGCGATGAGCCGGGAGGAGCTTGCCCAGGTGCTTGCCAACCTGGAGCGGGACCGGGGCGGGGGCGGCTTCGGGGTGGGCTGCTTTCCCGAGCGGGGGGGCGAACCTTTCCTGGAGAAGTTCCCCAAGCTCACCCCGGAGGAGACCGCCGAGCTGGTCAAGGGCCTGCCCGAGGGAAGGCCGGTCCTGATCCACGCCCGCCGCAAGTTCAAGCCCCACGAGGAGCTCATCCCCGACTACAACATGCCCCACCTGGTGAGGGACCGGCGGCTGGGGCGGGCCTTCTTTGCTCAGAACGGGGACATTGAGGACTGGCGGGAGCTTGCCGGCGTCGGGTATATTTCCGATTCCGCCTGGCTGGCCGACCTCATCAACCGGGGGGAGGAGGACTTCTTCTCCCTGGTGGAGCGCTTCAGCCACTTCGGGGTGCTGGTCATGCTTACCGAAGAGGACCGCTTCATCTGGAAGCAGGACCCCACCGACCCAGAGGACCCCGCCTTTCGCGACTTCACCTCCCTCACCCTGGAGCGGGATGGAATGCGCTACCTGGTGGTGATCTCCAACCCCGATAACCTGGGTGAGCTTGCCCGCTTCGTCATTGGAGCCGGGATCAGCCGCTAGCCTCTCCCTCCCCCACCAGCGACCTGGCGTAGGCCAGGGGGTCAAACTCGGCCAGGTCCTCCACCCCCTCGCCGGTGCCCACAAAGAGGATGGGCACCGAGTGGAGGCGGGAGGCGGTAAAGGCGATCCCCCCCTTGGCGGTGCCGTCAAGCTTGTTTAGCACCATGCCCTCCAGAGGGGCGGCCTCACCGAAGAGTTTTACCTGGTCAAGGACGTTCTGGCCGGCGGTGGCATCCACCGTGATCAGGGTTGCCACCCTTACCCCCTCCACCGCCTTGTCCAGGGCGCGGCGCAGTTTGGCCAGCTCCTCCATGAGGTTCTTGCGGCTCTGCACCCGCCCGGCGGTGTCAACGATCACCACCTGAAAGCCCCGCGCCTGGGCGTGCCTTAGGGCATCAAAGCAGACCGCCGCCGGGTCGGCCCCATACTGGGTGGCAAAAACCTCCACCCCGATGCGCTCGCCCCAGGTCCTGAGCTGTTCAATGGCGGCGGCCCGGTAGGTGTCGGCGGCAACCAAGAGCACCTTGGCGCCCAGCTCCCTAAGCAGGCTGGCCAGCTTGGCGGCGAAGGTGGTCTTTCCCGAGCCGTTTACCCCCACCAGCAGGATGACGCTCAGGCGGTCGGTGGGTAGGGGCTCGGGCGGGGGAACTTCGGAGAGTAGCTCGGTAATGCGCTCGGCCAGCAGGCGGCGGATCTCCCGAGGGGTACCTACCCCCTGCTTGGCCGCCTCGCTGCGCAGCCACACCACCAGGGCCTCGGCCACCTTCACCCCCAGGTCGGCCTCCACCAGGCTCTCCATGAGCTGGTCATAGAACTCCTCGCTCAGGGGATCTTTTCCCATGAGCAGCTGGCGCAGGGCCTGGCCGGTGCGGGAGAGGAGGCGGCCGAAACCGCCCGCCCGGCTCCGGGCGGGCTGGTCTGCGCCCCGGCGGGATCTGCGGTAGTGGTCCAAGAGGCCCATGGGTGGGGTTTATAGCAGGCCGCTAGTTGCGGGGAGGAAGTGGCAGGTTGCGGAGAGCTTCAGCTACCTCGCGGATGAGCTTCCTGCCCTGCTCGGTGGGCAGGAGGCATAGGGTATGGGGGGAGGCGGGGACGGGCTTGACCAGCTCCCTGGTGATGAGCACCCGCGCGGGAGCCTCCTCCCCCCGGGGAGGGCAATAGGGGTGTTTCCCC
>JALSIF010000202.1 GCA_026981635.1 bacterium
GGCATGGACAGGGATCAATGGCTAGCGTTTTGCAAGGCATCGGCCTACGCTCGTCAGATCAGGCTGGCTGCCTGGGTATTCAGCCTCATTCATCAGCGGCCGCCGCTGGACTGGCCTGAAATCAGGGACTTCCTCATTGCCAGTGGCTTTGAGGTCTACGACCAGAACCTGCCCGACCCCAGTGGGAAAGGGAAGCTCACCATCGGGCCGGAGAGCACCAACACCATCCAGCTTCTGATTGACCACGACAGCAACAGTCTTGTGATGAGGTGGCGCGACCTTCCACCGGAGGCAAGGCTTAGTGCCTTTGACCAGAACAACTGGGAGCTGGAAAACATCTACCAGCTTTCGTTGCCCTAAATAAGGGCCGAGAACTTAAGGGCTGAACTTTTGGGCGGGCCTGAGGGCCTGCCCAACTCTTTTTAGAGCGGGGGCCTGCTACCAGCCGCGCCTTAGGTCCTTGAGGATGGCCTGGCCGGTGAAAACAAAGGTTGCCACCACGGCCAGGATGGCTACCAGGATGGTCACCGTCACATTGTCCATGACGGGGAAATGTTAGCAGATGGGAGGGATTTCCCGCCGCCAGCCTATGGCGCCGCCCTCCACCCGCCGGGGTTCAGTTAAAATCCCGCTCGTGGGAAAGAGGCTCAAGCGGGTGCTGGTGGCCAACCGGGGGGAGATCGCGGTGCGGGTGATCCGCGCCTGCCAGGAGATGGGCATCCAGTCGGTGGCCCTCTACTCGGACGCCGACATGAACGCCCTCCACATCGTGCTTGCCGATGCGGCCTATCACCTGCCGGGAAACACCCCGGCGGAGACCTACCTCAGGATTGACCGCATCGTGGAGATCGCCCGGCAGGCGGGCTGCGACGGGGTCCACCCCGGATATGGCTTTCTGGCCGAGAATGCCGACTTTGCCAGGGCGGTGGAGGAGGCGGGGATGAGCTTCGTGGGGCCCCCCGCCGAGGTAATCAGCCTGCTTGGCAACAAGGTGGTGGCCAAGGAGCTGGCCCGGGAGGCGGGTGTCCCCACCGTGCCCGGCATTGAGGGGGAGACCGACGCGGGGAAGGCGCGCCGGCGGGCGGAGAAGGAGGTGGGCCTGCCGCTGATGATCAAGGCGGCGGCGGGGGGCGGTGGGCGCGGGATGCGCATCGTGCGGAGCTGGGAGGAGTTTGAACGAAGCTTTGAGGCGGCCGCGCGGGAGGCGGAGGCGGCCTTCGGCTCGGGGGAGCTCTTTATTGAGAAGCTCATTGAGGAGCCCAAGCACATAGAGGTCCAGATCCTGGCCGACCGCCACGGCAATGCGGTCCACCTGGGGGAGCGGGAGTGCTCGGTCCAGCGCAGGCACCAGAAGCTAATTGAGGAGGCCCCCTCAAGCGTTTTGGGGCCAAGGAAGCGAAAGGAGATCGGTGAGGCGGCGGTAGCCCTGGCCCGACGGGCGGGCTATGTCAATGCGGGGACGGTGGAGTTCCTCTACGACCGGAAGGGGAACTTCTACTTCATGGAGGTAAACACCCGCCTGCAGGTGGAGCACCCGGTAACCGAGCTGGTCACCGGCATTGACCTGGTCAAGGAGCAGCTCCGGATCGCCGCCGGGGAGAAGCTCTCCTTCGGACAGAAGGAGGTAAAGATCCGCGGGCACGCCTTTGAGGCGCGCATCAATGCGGAGGACCCGCTGAGGGGCTTTCTGCCGGTGACCGGCAGGCTCAACCGCTTCATCCCTCCCGCCGGACCGGGGGTGAGGCTGGACACCCACGCCTACGAGGGCTACACCATCCCCCGCTACTACGACTCGCTGGTGGCCAAGCTCATCACCTACGGTCGCGACCGGCAGGAGGCGGCGGCGGTGATGCGGAGGGCACTGGAGGAGTTCATCATCACCGGGGTGCGCACCACCATCCCCTTCCACCTCTATGTCTTTGGCCACCCGGTCTTTCTAGAGGGGTGGTTTGACACCTCCTTTGTGGAGCGCTACTTCTCCGCCGAGAAGCTGGAGGAGCTCAAGCGCAGCCCCAGCGAGGAGGAGACCCGCCACAAGGTGGCGGTGTGCGTGGCGCTGGAGATGTTTCTCACCCAGCGAAAGCTCATCTCCCAGCCCGATCAGACCGGCGAGGGGGAGGAGAAGGAGGAGGTGCCAAGCATCTGGCAGCTCTCCTCGCGCCTCCCCTTTAC
>JALSIF010000203.1 GCA_026981635.1 bacterium
CATGATCTTCTGCTTAACCAAGTACTCCTCCATGCGCTTTAGGGGGTCGCGCTGCTTCCAAATCTCCTCCTCCTCCTTGGCCCGGTAGTTGGCCGGGTCAATCTCGGAGTGGCCGTACCAGCGGTAGGTGTCAAGCTGGACCAGGGCGGGGCCGTGCTCCCCGGCGCGGATCTTTTCAATCAGGTCCTTGAAGAAGTCGTAGAGGGCGGGCGGGTCGTTGCCGTCCAGCCGGTAGCCGGCAAAGCCGTAGCCCTTGGCGCGCAGGCTCAGGTCCTCCACGCCGGCCTGGAGGTTGAGGGGCACCGACTCTGCCCACCAGTTGTTCTCCACGATGTAGACGATGGGGAGCTGGTGGACGCCGGCGAAGTTGAGCGACTCGTGCCACTCGCCCTTGCTGGTTCCACCCTCGCCGGTAAACATCAGCGCCACGTTGTCGGTGCCGCGCATCTTGAAGCTCAGGGCGGTGCCGGTGGCGACGGGGACCTGGCTGGCCACCACGGTGCAGGGGGTAAGGATCTTGGCCGGGGTCCAGCCCCAGAAGACCGGGTGCATGATCCCCTTGTCCTGGCTGGTCTTTCGGGTCAGGCACTGGTTGATGATCTGCTCAATGGGCATCCCGCGGGTGACGAAGGCGCCCAGGTCGCGGTGGCTTACCCCGACAAAGTCGCCCTCCTTGAGGAAGAAGCAGGGGACTACGGTGGTGGCCTCCTGGCCGATTTGGGAGAAGAAGGTGCCGAACATCTGGCCGGAGCGCCACAGCTTCCTCATCCGGTCGTCGGTCTCGCGGGTGAGGCGCAGGAAGTAGTAGAGGCGCTTCATGTCCTCCTTGCGCTTGCCGGTGGCCTTGATGCCGTAGAACTCTGCCTGTTTCACGTCAATAGCCATAGGACGGATCACCCCTTTAGCTGATTCCCACCGAGGCGGATTTTAGCAGAGGGGGCGATGCCAGGAGTGGAGCCCAAGGGGCGGGGGAGAGGAATCTGGCCGCGGTGAAGTTATAAATAGGGGCAAATGGTAAGCGGTTCCCCCAGTAAGGCTTCCCCGGGTGGGGAGCGCCCCCCGCTGGTGGCCATTGCGGGGCGGCCCAACGTGGGCAAGTCCACCCTGTTTAACCGGCTGGTGGGGCGGCGCATCTCCATCGTGGAGGAGACCCCCGGGGTGACCCGCGATCTCATCTTTGGGGAGTTTGAGTGGATGGGACAGACCATCCGCCTGGTGGACGCCGGCGGCATCGGGGGGGCCAGTGAGGACCCCCTGCGCAGGGAGGTGGAGGAGCTTGCCTGGAAGGCGGTCAGTGAGGCCGACCTGGTGGTCCTTATGGTTGACGGGCGAGCGGGGCTCACTGACGACGACTGGCAGGTGGCAAACCGCCTGAAGAGGATGGGCAAGCGGGTGATCCTGGCCATAAATAAGGTTGAGAGCGAGCGCATCGCCCTGTCGGCTAGCGAGTGCTACCAGCTGGGCTTTGAGAAGGCGGTGATGATAAGCGCCCTGTCGGGGCTTCGTATCGGCGAGCTGCTGGACGCCATCAGCGAGGAGCTGGGCCTTCGCCCACCCGAGAAGCGGCGGGGGGGGCGCAGGCTGCGCTGGGAGGAGCCCCTGAGCGAGCGGGAGGCGGTGGAGGTGGTAAGCCGCGAGGGGGAGGAGGAGCGCTACCAGGTGGTGAGCGAGGAGACCATCAGGGAGGAGGTGGTGCTTGCGGAGGAGGGAGGGGAGGAGGAGATCCCGGCGGAGGAGCTTCCCTACGGGATGACCGAGGAGGACCTGCGCTGGCTCTACCAGAAGACCGAGGAGCAGGCGAGGAGGCAGGTGGAACTGGAGGCGGGGGGTATCCCCCGGAGGCTCCGGGAGCTGGCCGAGGAGATGAGGGGGGAGCCCATCCGGGTGGCCTTCGTGGGGCGGCAGAATGTGGGCAAAAGCTCCCTTACCAACATGCTCCTCGGGGAGTACCGGGCGCTGGTCTCCGACCTTCCCGGCACCACCCGGGACGCGGTGCTGGCCGAGCTCACCTTTGGCGACCACAAGTTTGAGCTCCTGGACACGGCGGGGATGAAGAAGCTAAGCCGCCTGAAGAGTGCGGTGGAGTACTTTTCCTTTGTCCGCGCCCGGGGGGCGCTGCGCTACGGGGAGGTGGGGGTGCTTACTCTGGATGCGAGCCAGGGGA
>JALSIF010000204.1 GCA_026981635.1 bacterium
GGGGATCTGGGTGGTCTCGTTGATGGAAGTGAAGTTGGTTCCATCGGGGCTGTACTTGACATCAATCACCCGGGGTGCAAACTGCACCGCGATGTTGGTCACCCCAGCCTCCCCGTCCTTGTCCTGGTCAATCCTCACCAGGCCGGACATGTTGCGCTCCTTCTGGGGCGGGAAGAGGGTGGGTCCGAGAACCGCGTTGGGCGGCGTAAACCTGGGCAGGGTGAACTCCACATACTCCAGCGTCTCCCCGCCGATCTGGGCAGTGCCACCCCACTTGTGGATGGTGACATTGAAGTCGGAGATGGAGGTGGTGCCATCCTCAAACACCTCCACCGCCCCGATGGAGCCCAGGTTCTGGCGCTGGTCGGGGTTCTGGTCCACATGGAAGACGATCCGGCCAGTCTTGCCATCGCTCTCGGTGCCCAGGTTGATGCCGTAGATCCTCACCCGGTCACCGGGGTGAATCATCGGCCGGCCGATGGTGGCGCCGGGCGGGCGGATCACCCCGCTCAGGCCGGGACGGATGGGCAGACCGAAACGGTCCGGCCCGCTCTGGAAGACGTTACCTCCCTCCCAGGGCATCTCACCCGCCGTACCAATGTTGGCCCCCTGGGTGTAGTCCGCCACCAAACCAGGCTCCTGAGTACTGTAAGCGAAATCCACCACCGATCCGTTGGTCACCAACGTCGCCGGCACATTGCGGCGGAAGAAGAGGTTGCCCTTGGGATCAATTCTCAGCCCGCCGTAGGAGTTGTCGCGGGTAAAGTCGTCGGGGGCGGTAAAGCCCAGCGCGTTGAGATCGGTCTGGGCCTGGATGTGGCCCGGTCCACCCAGGTTGCCCCCGTCATCGGGATATTTGACGGAAAACAGGTTGAAGCCGTAGCCGAAGATAAAGTCACCGGTCGGCCCGGGCAGCAGCGGCGTCCCACCTATGCTGGCCCCCACCACCGGCAGGGGAAGCAGGCGGAAGTCCCGGTCTGGGTCGCGCTGGAAGTCGGAGTTTTCCGTGTCAGGCAGGCTCAGCCCCAGACCAACCGCGGCCGGCGGGTCAACCCCCAGCGGGTAGGCATTCTGCACCTCGGGGCGGGTGTTGAAGGGAATGCGATCGTCCCGGTCAACGATCTGGAAGCTGCCGCTCACCGTTCCACCGGAGGACATGTCAAACCAGTTCTCCGCAATCACCTCCACCCGCCTCACCAGCGCCACATCGTGGCGCACGATAGTCAGCAAGACCGGAGTTGTGGCAATGGCCACCGCATCGTTGGCATTGGTCACCCTCACCTGGGGCAGGACCTGCTCTAGCCGCTGGGTGATGGTGGGGAAGACCACATTCTCAAAGGTGACGGTGGGGTTAACCTCGTTTACCGTCTGCACGATGGGCGGAACCCCGTCCTTGGGGATCAGCTCCACCGTAAAGGGCGGGTTCTCGTCCAGGATCTGGACGGTGAAGGTGAAGCGGGTCGCCTTGAGTGGGTCGGCGGGGTCGGTGGCCACCCCGGAGAGTGGGTTGGCAGAAAGTATGACCGGGAAGGTGGCCTGGCCGATGGTGAAGTCAACCGGGTTGGACTCAAACCCCTCCGCCGTCCTCACCACCAGGAATCCCTGATCCGATGTGGTTCCACCCTCACCGATGGCCAGGTCAATCACCGGCAGGGCATCAATCACGATGTGCCCGTCGCTCCAGCTGGTGATGACATCGCCCGAAAGCTCAGTCACCCGGTTGGATATCCCCACGCTGGTAAAGACCAGTGTGCCCGGCTGGAGACCGAAGTCGTGACCAAAGATCTCAAAGCGGGAGCCGAAGCGGATCGCCCCCGGCTGGATGCCCACCACCAGCGGCGGGCGGATCACTCGGAAGAAGGAGCTCTCCCCGGGGAGCGACTCCTTGGTTCCCACCCTAACCTGGATGGGCCCGCTCACCGCATCCTCCGGCACCCGAACCAGGATCTGAGTGTTGGACCAGCCGTTGTTACCGAAGGTGGCGAAGTAGTCGGTGGCCACCACCCGGCCAAACCGCCCGTTGAAGGTGACCACCGAGTTACCCTTGACCAGTCCGAAGCCGCTTCCCCGGATACTCACCAGGGTGCCGCCGGGGGGAGCGTTGGGCAGGGTTGACCCCTTGGGGAAACCCTCCGCCCGTCCGGACAGGACCG
>JALSIF010000205.1 GCA_026981635.1 bacterium
AAATTCTCCTCAAGGGGAATGATGGCTAGGGGAATCCCCTGGGAGGAGAATTTGAAGTTTATGCCCCGGTCACCCGCCAACACCGAGTAGCCCTCCAGCCGGGCTCCCGACACCCCCTCCCGGGCAGGGGTGTAGCCCAACACCAGCACCTGGTCTTCCCAGGCGAAGAGGCGGTAGCGGGTAAAGGAACGGGTAAGGGACTTGGTCCAGAGGCTTCGCCCCCGGCCAATCTGCCAGGCGGTGATGAGAGGAAGGCTCCCCCCGATCACCTGATAGAGGCGGTCCGGCTCGGGCAAGATGGCAACGTCAACTGGTGAGCGGGTAATCTCCAGCTTGCGCACAAAAAACGACCGGGAGAGGTCGGCCGGGAGGCGGTAGAGACTACTGCCGAGGAGATAGTAAAGGGGTTGCTGATCGCCCGACTGGGACACTCCCCACCCGAGGGGTATGGCCCCAAGTCCCGGTGCCCCCAGCTCCACCATAGTGCCGCTGGTCAGGGAGTGGATCTCAAGCTCCTTACCTGAATTTATGAACAGCCAGTCCTGCCTAACAGAGGGGGCCTTGGTGGCACTCAGGGACCAGTTGCCCAGCAGATTGCCCTGATTGTCTATCAGTGTGAGGGATAGGTGCATTCCCCTACCCTGGTAGATAGCCAGCCGGTTTCCCAGGCAGGCAGTCTCCAGCCACTGGTAGCCTGACTGGGGCGTAAATGCACCCAGGTCCTCGGGGGGGGTGGTGAGGGAAAACAGCCTGAGCTGGGGAGAGCCCAGCAGGTCCTCAACCAGCACCACCCCACCCCAATCGCAAAGGGCCGGATGGCTGATCAGGTTGTCACCGGAGGTAATCACCCCGTAGAGTGAGGGAGGTCTGAGGTAGGCATCGCTGGAGAGCTTGGCGGGCATTTCGTCCAGGGGGCGAAAGGGTTCCAGCTCGGGTCCAGCGGGGCGATAGATGGGGCAGGAGAGAATTAGGAGGGTGGAAAGCAGGAGCAGGGCATTGCCGACGCCCCTCGCTCGCCAAGCCTTAGCGCCAGCCACGATGGGCTAGAATCGTAGCAGCGAAGGGGACCGAACAGGCTTCTTTCCCTAATCATCAACCATCTGGGAGGTAGAGACGATGCAGCAGCCAGGCATGGACAAGCTCTCCATCGGTAGTCCGGCACCCAGCTTTGAGGGGCTGCCGGGGGTGGACGGCAAGAGCTATTCACTAGGCGACTTTGCCGATAAGGAGCTTTTGGTGGTGGTCTTTGGCTGCAACCACTGCCCCTACGTGCAGGCCACGGTGGGTAGGCTGGTTGAGCTGCAGGAGGAGTTCGGTGGGCGGGGTGTGCAGTTTGTGATGATCAACTCAAACGATGCGGAAAACTACCCGGAGGACTCCTTTGAGAAGATGAAGGAGTGGGCTCAGCGCTGGGGCCTCAACTTTCCCTATCTCAGGGATGAGAGCCAGGAGGTAGCCCGGGCCTACAAGGCGGTGCGCACCCCGGAGGTGTTCGTCTTTGACCGCAAGCGCGAGCTTCGCTTCCACGGCCCCATTGACGACAACTGGCAGGACCCAAGCAAGGTAAGCAAGCGCTATCTGAGGGACGCCCTCAGTGCACTTCTGGAAGGAAACGATCCGCCCGAGCAGGAGGTGCACGCGGTAGGCTGCACCATCAAGTGGAAGACGGGCTAGTGAGGAAAAAGCCTCTCTTCTGCCCCGGAGCGCTGATCATCTGGGGAGGTCTCCTTGCGCTCCTGCTTGTCCTAGCCGGCTGCCCCCGATCCAGTGAGGAGGCATCCCCTGCGAGGGGAGGAAAGGAGAAGCTCCCCACCCTAAAGGAGACGGCCTGGTTCTTCTCGCGGGTAAATGTGCGCGAACAGCTCAGGCCCCTGGGGGTAGATGACAGCGGCAAAGCGGTGGCGGTGGCCAGCCAGCGGGTGGGCCCCAAGGAGTATCCCGAGCTGGTGGTCTACCGGCCAGAGGGAGATGAGAAGCACATCCGCCTAAAGCGGGGCTACGCCACCCAGACCATGGCCTACCTTCCCCGCTACGACTACCTCTACTTCATCATCAACCCTTCCCTCTTTGAGGGGGAGGGGAAGGAGGAGGTGGAGTTTGACCCCAACCGGCCCATGAAGCAGTGGTGGCTGGCGCGGGCTAAGCCAGAGCTTATCGGAGAGCAGCTGCCAGAGCGGGTATACACCTTTGACGACCCCCAGTTTGACCGGCTGATCCCCTTCACCACCGAGATATTTGCCAGCCGCTTCAGTCACATGGTGGGGATGGTGCTATATGATCCGGGCAAGAGCCAAGAGCCCCAGGACGACAAGTTCTATCTCTTCGTCTACTGGTTTGACCAGGAAGGCCACCACACCCGCCTGATTCCCTTCCCCGGCGAGACCTACCCGCTTTTGCCAGTAAAGCTTGAGCTCTCCGGCAAAAGTGCCTACATCCTGGCCCGGGACCGCAAGAAGCCGGTCTTCCCGCCCCCGCCAGTAAAGAAGCAGGAGGGGCCCCTAAAGCCGGGGGAGACCAAGACAGCAGCCAAGCCCAAGCGACCCAAGCCCCGCTACATCATCCTCCGCTTTGACATCCCCACCGGCAAGTCGGCCGAGATCTGGGAGGGGGACCGAAGCCTGATGGTGATGGCCGCCTCGGGTGACGGCCGCAGGCTCATGTGGGGGACGGCCAAACGGGTGGCTAAGCAGTTCACCGAGTACAACTACTACCTCTACACCCAGGACACCGGCGAAGTGGAGCCGGTGGAAGGGGAGCGGGGGCTGTGGGGGAGCGCCGCCGCTGCCCCCAGCATCAGGGGGTATGCCGGTGTATCGGAGGACCTCAAGGAGTGGCTCTTCCACGACCAGTATGGGACCCTGGTGCGCTGGCGTCCCGCCCTCAACCCCAAGGGCTATGAGATCTCCCCCTTCTTTGAGCCCCTGGAAACCAAGTTCTCACCCAACCTGAGGTGGCGGCTGGCCCAGTTTGAGGACGGGCTGATGCTGATTGACCTGGACAAGTGGCAGGGTTTCCAGAAGAGCCACCAGAAGGAGATTGACTTTGCCCTAAGGCGGATCTATGAGATGTTTGACGGGCTGGGAATCGATCCCCAGGTCTATAAAGAGCGCTACTGGCTGGCCCCGGTCTATGAGCCCTTCACCTATCCCAGGCCGACGGTTGAGGTTAGGGTGTGGGTGCTCAAGAAGAGGAGCCAGCGCAAGAATCCCTACGACATCATCGTTGAGCCGCCAAGTTGGATTAGGGTTGACCCCAGCTCGGGGCGCATCATTGAGGTGATCCCCATGGGCGACCGGCTGGTCTTCCTGCCCGGCCAGAAGCCGCGGGTGGAGGAGCAGTTTTCACTTACCAAGGAGCTCTCCGAGGAGGAGAAGGAGAAGGAGCGCCTGCGGCTTATCAAGTATGCCCATGAGTTTGCCCGGCTGCTGGGCTTTGACAACCTGAACGACTGGCAGGACCCAGTCATCAAAGTGGGAGTAAGAAGCGAGCTGGGTTATCCGCGGGCCTTCTCCCTGATGTTTCCCCTGGAGTATGAGATTGAGGGACCGGAGGGGGAGAAGCTCAGGGTGAACTACGGGGCCGCCTCCATGAACATCGGGATTCAGGACGTGCGTCTGTTTGGCTTCTTCTACGAGGGCAAGCCCAAGATCACCGATCAACCGATCAAGCTAACCAGAGAGGAAGCCTGGCAGAAGGCGCGCGACTTTCTCATGCGCTATCAGCAGGAGGAGCTCAAGGCCTATGAGGAGGCGGGCCAGGAGGCCAGCGCAGTGGAGATCGGGGAGGAGGTGCCCGAAAACGCTACCCTGATGGTCTACTACCCACAGCTTGACCCCGAAACGATGGAGCTTTTTGCTCCCGACTTCTCCCATCCCCGCATCGTCTGGGCCTTTGCCCGGGAGGACTTCGGCTCGGTCTACATTGACGCCGAGACCGGCGAGCCGCGCTAGACGGTGGGGAAGCCCATTGCCCTGCTTGTCGGCGGCTGGGCATTCCTCTGGGCAGCACTGGCCACCTACTTCACCCTGAGGCAGATATACAACCTGGCCCGGGCCCCGCGCCTGGACAGGGAGGACAGCTTCCCTCTCCCTGATCCTCCTCCCCTGGTGAGCGTTATCATCCCCGCCCGCAACGAGGAGGAGCGTATCGCCCGAGCAGTCAGATCGGTGCTGAAGCAGGACTATCCCCGACTTGAGCTGGTGGTGATTGATGATGCCAGCACCGATCGCACCACCGAGGTGGCCCTGACGGCAATGGAGGGAGATGAGAGGGCCCGGCTGGTGCGGCTGAGGGAGGAGGAGAGGAACCCTGGGGTAGCCGGCAAGGCTTTTGCTCTGGCCAGGGGGGAGGCCGAGGCACGGGGGGAGCTTCTCCTGCTGATGGATGCTGATGTGGAGCTTGACCCCTCGGCGGTGGGGGTGGCAGTGGGCTATCTGAACAGACTCACCAAGGAAAGGCCCGAGACCGCCCTGCTCTCCCTCGCCCCCCGCCAGATCTGCCGTAGTCTTACGGTTGAGCTGGTTCAGGTTGGGGTCTATCAGCTACTTGACGGGCTGATGGACTACCGAATGAACAACTCGCCCCGGGCCAGGGAGCCTGTGGTGTCGGGGGCATTCCTGCTGGTGAGGAGGGAGGCCCTCTCCCGGGTGGGGGGGCACCTTGCCCTAAAAGTCCCTGTACTGATTGACACCGAGCTGGCTAGGCAGCTTAGGCGCAGGGGCTTTCTCATCCACTTTGCCCGGGGAGAGGAGCTGGTCGGGGTGGAGATGTACCCTACCCTCACCCAGGCGCTGGCGGGCTGGCGCAAGAACCTGTGGGCATGTTTGGGGTGGAAGACGGGGAGGGTGCTTGTAAGGAGCGGGGTGGTGGCCTTCCTCTGGCTTTCTCCCCTCCTTCTGGCGCTGCTCAGCATCGCTGAGGGAGGAAAGGGGACCTTGGCCTATCTGGGGCTACTTGGCTGGCAGGTGGCGCTTGATGTAGCCCTCAGGCTATATCGGGGTCACTCGCCAGCTCCCGCCCTGCTCAGTCCGCTGGGGGGAGCTCTGCTGGTATATCTGGCCCTGGCAGGACTTGCCGACCATCTGCTGGGAAGGGGAAGCCAGTGGAAGGGTCGGCGGGTGGGGGGCTAGACTTATCGTGATGGGCAACCATCTTCTCCGCTTCGCTTTGCAGGCTGCCTTGACTGTGGGGGCAGGTCTGTTCCTATCCGGCCGGTGGGCAGGAGCCCAAGAAGAGATCCAGCTTCAGGTGCCGGTGGTCATCCTTGCTCCCCAGGGTGCCGAGCTAGAGAGGGTGGAGCTGGTGCTGCTTGACGACGGACGGGAGCGGTTGCTCTACCTGGAGCCAGTGGTGAGGCTCATTGACAAGGAAGCAATGGGCCAAAACATGGTGCTGGCCATCGGGTCATCGGGGGACCGGGTTGAGGTTGACCTGGTCGGCCTGGCCCACCGCATCAGGCAGGCAATCGGGGTGATGCTTGCTGAAAAGCTGGGAGAAAACTACAAGCTTCCCCCCCTGGGCCAGTCACTGGAGCCCAAGCAGGTGGCCAACTGGTCGGACCTGATCAGCCAGTTCAGGGACCAGCTCAAGGGAAGATCGCCCAGCGACACCGCCCTTTTCACCCTGCGCCTGCCCAAGGGGAAGGGCAGGGAAATCTACATCGGTCCCTTCATCCTTTCCTCCCCGCCCACCCGCTGGGAGAGTGCCCCCCCGCCTCGCGATGGGTGGCGGCTGGTCACACTCACCGTCCAGCCCCTGGTAAAACCTGCCCAGGGAAAAGTCAACTTCCTGAATCAGGAGGTCTCGGGGGCAAGGCTCGGCACTCAGGTGATGCTGCCCCTGCCGCTGATGAAAAATGCGCGCCTCATGGCGGGGGCCTTCACCTTCCCTACCGGCGTGCCAACACTGGCCTTTAGCGATGTCACCGAGATGGAGGTGTTTCCTCCCCCCTCCCGCATAAGACTTATCCGGACCCTCATCTTTGTGGGAGAGGGGATCCTGCTGGTGGTCTTTCTCATCCTGCTTTACCTGGGGTGGAAGCGCCTGACCGAACGGCCCCTGGACCTAAAAAAGATTGAGGAGGAACTTGAAGGACCAAAGATTGAGCTAAAAAAGATCCGGCGCCGTCCGCCCCGCATGAGAAAGGAACCTCCCCCGCCCCCGCCCGATGCGCAGGGAGGTGAGGAGGAGTGAGGCCGGCGGAGCGCTTTCAGCTGGTACTCATCCTGCTTCTCATCCTGGTGTTGGTGGCGGTAGAAAGGCGGGTGGGACAGCTCACCCACAGCTCAGACCCGGAGATAATGCGCCTTTCGGTGGGAAGCGACACCATCCCCTGGCCCTACGAGGAAATTCCCGAGGGGATGATCCCCCTGGAGGGGGGAGAGTTCATTTTCGGCTCCAGCCGCGCCCAAAAGAGGCTGGGCTATCAACTGGACAACCGCTATGCCAAGGATCCGCCCTACCTCTCCTTCCAGCAAAAGTGGTATGACCACGAGCCACCCGCCCAGGTGAGGGAGGTGGGACCCTTTGCCATTGACCAGTATCCAGTTACTCAACGAGACTTTCTCTCCTTTGTGGAGGGGGATGCGGTTGAGGGCTACAGCGGCCCCACAGTGAGCAGGGAGGAGTGGGAGAGCTTTGGCCTTATCTACCCCTACGAGCGTATCCAGTCCTACCAGTGGAAGGATGGAAAGCCACCGGTGGAACGGCTTGACCATCCAGTGGTGTTAGTAAGCTGGGCGGAGGCGATGACCTTCTGCAAGTGGCGCGAACAAGAGTGGAACCTAACCCACCCTGATGGGCCGAGGCTAACTTTCCGCCTGCCCACCGCCCTGGAGTACGAGCGGGCTGCCCGGGGGCGAGGAGGGCGCACCTTCCCCTGGGGAAACAGTTTTGAGGCGGGTAGGGCAAACACCGTCTGGTATGAGCGGGGGGTGAGGAAGGGCAGAAACGACACCGCCCCGGCGGAGGAGTTTCCCGGCGATCAGACCCCCGAAGGAATCAGCCAGCTGGCGGGAAACGTCTTTGAGTGGACCGCAACTCCATGGCCCAGCGATGATGTTTGGGAGGCGGGAGAGGACTATGATCCGGGAGCGGTTGACGAACCGGCTGGGGGAAAGGTGGGAAAGGAAGGGCTTAAGGCATACCTTGAACTTCTCAGGAGAGAGGGTAGCAAGCGGCACGAGGTCAGGGGAGCAAGCTTTGACGTTCTTCCCGGGCTTACCCGGACTACCGCCCGCCACAGCCGGCCAAGCAACCTGAAGCACTTTCTGCTCGGATTTCGCTGTGTAGCCATACCGGAGAGGGGAGCGCAAAAGGGAATGGCTGGTCCCCAGCCTACCAATCAGTCCCGAAGTCATGGTGATAACTTGCCTAGTTCTTAACACCTGTTAACAATTTGAACGCCCGGGGGTTGACAGCCGTCGTATAATTTTGCTTGTGATGGATTTCACACTACCCAAGTGTCGTGTCTTTCTGGCTCTCCCCTTCTCCGACCAGTACAAGAAGGGGCTGGTGAGGATTCAAAAGACCCTCACCCGCAAGTTCTCTGAGGTCCACTGGACGCCGGAGCCCAACTTCCACCTCACTCTGAGGTTCTTCGGCGAGCTCAGCGGGCCCCAGATAAAGCTGGTGCTGGAGAAGGTGGCTCCCATTGCTGCCCAGTGCGAGCCTTTTGAGTTCAGTGTGAGCCGGCTCAACTTCTTCGGCACTCCCCATCGGCCCAGGGTGCTCTTCATGGAGCCGGTGGAGCTTTCTGCGGGCTTTATCAAGCTGGCAGAATTGCTGGACGAGGTATTCCCCGACCCCCAGGGGAGAAAACTCACTCCCCATGTAACTCTGGCCCGCTTTAAGAAGCTGGAGCAGGTCAAGGTTTCCAGTGCACAGCAGTATGTGCGCATGTTGGGGGAGATTGAACAGGGGTATCAGAATGGTGAGCTTCCCGACTGGGCCGAGTTCGCTCCCCTAAGTGAGACCATTGAAGAGCTGGTTCTCTATGAGACGGTGTGGGGCAAGAAGACGGTCCACTATGTTCCCTTCTACCGCTGGAAGCTGGGCGAGGAGGGAGTGGGGCAGGAGGTTGGCACCGAGGTAGCCATCGGTGCCTAGCTGGGCAAGGGCGCAAGTTCCCCAGCCGCTCAGCTGCTGGTCTCCGTCTCCTCAGCCGGGGTTTCCCTGCTCACTCCGGCAAGCTCCAAGATCCTGTTGAAGACCGGGATCAGCTTGTCAAAGCGGTCAAAGACCCACTGGTCAAGCTTGTCCTGCTGGCACAGCCTCTCAAACCGCTCCACATCAATGGGGTAGAGTACGGCCACCTGGTCGGTTCCCTGCTCACCCAGATACTTCAGGGTCAGATCGGCGATGGCCTTCTCATACTCCTCAATGGAGATGGTGTTCTTCTCGATCTGCCGCTGGATCTCTTCAATTTTCCTTCTCGCATCGTCATCACCAAACAGGCCGAGAAACTCCTGCAGGCGGGTGGGACGGTGGGCGCCGAGGAACTTGGAGAAGTTGGCCAGTTCGCGCTTGCGGGTGACCGGCGTTCGGGTCTGGAGGTTGGAGCGGAGCTGGACAAAGAAGCCTTTGCCCAGGCTGGTAATAAGCTCCCGCTCCTCACCGGAAAGAAGGTCACGGAAGGCGATCAGGAAGGGGATGGCCTCCTCCTTGGAGCCGATGAAAAGCTCCACCCTAAACTCATGCTGCTCAACTGACTTTGACTTGGGGCTGACCACGCTCAGGGCAAGCACCGGCTGGCCGTTGGCCCGGTCCTCAATGCCGGCAAGCTCGGGAGTAAAGCCCACCCACACGCTGCGGTTAACGAAGCGGCCCATCTTTACCGGGCCTTGGAGTAAGGCAAGATCCTCTCCTAGGCGTTCCCTAAGCCCGGCATAGAGGCTTTCCTCAGCGAAGGCGGCGAGGCTTTTTAGCAATCGCTCAACCTCCTTGGAGCCGCGGTCAATCAGCTTGAAGAGTTTGTCGTATTCACTGATGACTGCCATCTCTTTCTCCTCCAAATGTGGGGGGTGGTGAATCGCTGGACACTTGGGCCCGCCATGTTAGCAACTTGGGCCCGCCTATCCGGCAGGTGGCTTAAAGGAGCCCAGGGTGGTGGCGATGAAGGCGGCCACCTGGGGGCTGGTCTCGGCGAACCAGGGGAAGGTAAAGATGAGCATGAACTTCTCACCACCCGCTGTCTGAGCAAAAGCCACCACCCGCTCATAAAACAGCCCCTCCCGGGCACGGCCACCCACCACCAGGATGAAGCTGGCATAAAGGCCGTCAAACTTGTCCCAGTCCATCTCCACCCAGCCCCGTTCCCAGAGGAAGCGGGAGGCGTAGCCGCGAGCAAACTCGTCAAGCTCCAAAGGGGAGCGCACTACCTCCACCGCAACCTGGGGAAGGAGGGGACTCTGGGGCTCAAGCAACAAGTCACGCCAGGTCCGGCGGTAGGTGGTCTGATCGGTGCTGGTGAGTTGATGAAGGTCAGGACTCCAGGGAAGCAGATAGCCTCCCCTGCCCTGGGCGGCCTGCCAGCTTAGCCCCCTGAGATCGGGAGGAGAAAGGGTGGGGAAGGCCTCCGACAGGGGGGGAAGAAGCTTTTGTGGGTCTGCCGGAGTTATGGGGGCCTTGATGCCTGCTACTCTGCCCTGACCGGAGAAGTGGGCCCTGAGGGCCTGGCGTAAAGCTGCCACCCCGCTGGCCCCGGCCACAAGCCCGGGGATGCCGCTTCTTACCATTCCCACCACCGTTCCGTCCTCAGCCAGCAGGGGAGCCCCGCTCATGCCGGGTTGGGAAGCAAGTTGGGCCGAGATGCCCTGGTCGTCAGTTTCCGTCAGGGTCCCCCGCATGGCCTTGTAGACCAGCTCCTCCCCGGCGAGCTCTGCCGAGAGCACCCACACCGGTGAGCCTTCCTCGGGGGGAAGGGCAGCGAGAGGAAGGGGTGGAGGCACAAAGCCTCCTACCGTCAGCAGGGCCACATCCTGGACGGGGTCCAGGTGGGCCAGACGGGCAGAGAGCTGGTCGGTGCTGGCGGGTGTGGAGGGGAGCACAACCGAAAGCTTTCCCGAACAGACCAGATGGGCGGCGGTGGCGACCACCCCGTCGGTGATCACAAAGCCGCTACCGGTCAGGGTCCGCGATCCATTCTGGCAGCGCACCACCACCACCGAGTCCAGGGCCTTGCCCAGCCAGGCGGGGGCGGCAAGGGGCGAAGCGGTCCAGCCGAGCACCATGGCCAGAAGAACAGACAGCAGTATGGCTAGGCGGTTTGCTCCCATGGTTGAGGTTAGGGTCTTGCTAAGACGGTTCATCTCCCCCCAGTCGTTCACCCAGCTCGCGGGCAATCTCCTCCACTGGCCAGGGAGGGGCGATAACCAGTCTTGCCCTGCCCTCCCCTTCTGCCGATCGGAGGGGGGTAAAGCTTATCACCAAGCGCTGGCCACCCCCCGGAGCGGGGATAAGCTCAACCCGCTGGATCTGCTCAAAGCTCACCTCGGAGAGCTCTGCCAGGGGAAGACCGGCAACCCGTCCCCAGCTGGGGCTGGGCAGGTTTCCCTGCCGATCAGTAAAACGGAGCCGGTCACGGCCCAAACGCAGCACCAGACCTCCGGCAAGCTCCCGGGCCAGCCGGCGAGCTACCAGGCGGGAGCGAACGAGAACCGTAACGGCAAAGGCAATGAACACTAGCTCCACCAGGGTCCAACCGGTTTGGAGAGGGGCCTGGCCAAGCAACCTGCCCAGCAAGCGGAATAGGCTGAGCAGGGCAAGCAGGATTAGACCCACCTCAAGGAGCCGGGGCTGGCTGAGCTGTCTGGGATCAAAAGGGAAGGGGAACCTCCTCTCTGGCCAATCCGCCACCCCGCCAATCCTAGCGGAGAAGGCGATGGCGGTTGTAATCCATATCGGCCAGGGGTAAAATAGAATTTGACTATGGTCTTACCGGTTGCCAGCCCAGGAGGGGCGGGTGCGGTAGCCCAGCTTAGCCGGAGAAGCCTTCCCCGCATCGGCCCCGAGCAGATTACTCTGCTGCGCTACAAGCTGGACCCGGGGGAGCTGGGGCTGCTAAAAAGCTCCACCCCGGGGAAGAGCCAGCTGGCGGTGGCCGCTCAGGAGCTGGGCAACCTGAGGGAGTTTGAACGCCGGGCCGCCATGCGCGGGGAGGTGGTGGTCCACAAACAGATCACCTTCAAGCGCTCGCTGGTTGACGGGCAGACCGCGGTGGTGGCGGGGAGAACCGAGGTCTATTCCCGCCCCCCTCGGGAAGAGCCCCAGCCCCTCCAGAAACCAGGAGGTAGGGGGGAAACCAGCTCCCCAAGCAACCCCTCCCGGGAAGAGGAGACCACCGGGAAGCAGGAACTGGGGCTGGACGAGGCGGCGGTGAGGGCCGACCTTGAACGCAGGCTTGAGCAGGTCTCCCAAGAGAAGGTACGACTGGAAAAGGAGATCCGGCAGCTTGAAGCCAAGGTGGAAGACGCCAGCCCATCGGGCGAGGGTGCCCCAGCCGATCCTTCAGCTCCTGGTGGGCCAAGCCTTGAGCAGGCCCAAGCCCGCAGAGAAAAGCTCAGGCTGGAGCTCAAGCGTCAGCAGCTAAGGAGAGAGCTCGCCCGACTGGAGGCCATGCGTACTGCCCGACAGATTGAGGAGCTTACCCGTACGCTTACCAACGCCATTCTGGAAAACGCCCGTATCGGCCACAAATTGGGGCGGGCCTCACTGGTCTTTCACTCCCTGATTTCCTCGGGTGGGATTACCGCCTGATCCCTCTTCAACCAGGTCACTAGCCGTTAGGGATAGACTTAGGTAGCTATGTTTTCCCTCGGCGGCGGGGAACTGGTGGTCATCCTTCTGCTTATCCTCATTTTCTTTGGACCTGACGCATTTCCGGAGATCGCACGGCTCCTGGCAAGGGCCTACAAGATGCTCCTCAGAGCAGGGCAAGAGGTAAGCGAACTCATCAGAGAGGCGGGGGGCGAGGAACTGATGGAGGTGACCAGCCTGGGGCGCAGGGAGCTGCTCAACCTGGGGACTGGCGATCAGGCGGAAAAGGAAGGAGCGACCGCCCATTCGGGAGGGGAAGACTCCCTGCGGGAGCTGGATGACTATCTGCTGGAGAGTAGGAGTGCCTCCTCGGCCAATGAACCAGCTCCCCTCTCTCGCGGCCTGCCCGAGCACCTGGTCCCCGACGATTACCTGGGCAGGGAGGTGAGGGATGGAGGATAGGGCGCTACCCCTGCGGGCTCACCTGATTGAGCTTCGCAACCGGATCTTCATCTCGGTGTTGGTGGTGCTGGTGGCGGGCATTCTGGGGTTCGTGTTTAGCGACTGGCTGATTGCGCTGCTCATGGCTCCCCTGCCGGAGGGGCTGAGCCTGGCGGTGTTTAGCGTGGTGGAGGGGTTCTTTGTCAAGCTAAAGCTCGGCTTCCTCTTTGGCTTCATCTTCTCAAGTCCGATCGTCTTCTGGATCCTCTGGGGGTTTGTGGCCCCGGGGCTCACCCCCAAGGAACGTCGCGCCATCGGGCCGGTCCTGCCGGCGGTCTTCTTCCTCTTTGCCCTGGGGGCGCTGTTTACCTGGTGGGTGGTGCTGCCCAACGCCATCCCGGTCCTCTTGGGGTTTGCCAAGGAGTTTCAGCCGGTTCTTAGGGTGGACTGGTATGTGGGCTTTGCCAGCGGCATCATCGCAGCAGGCGGGCTGCTCTTTGAGATGCCCATCTTTCTGGTGGCGCTGAGGAAGCTCGGGCTGGTGGACGCTAGGCTGCTTGTTCGCTACTTTCGCCACGCGGTGGTGGTCATTGTCTTTGTGGTGGCGATCCTCTCCCCCACCCCAGACGCTATCAACCTCACTCTGCTTAGCCTTCCCGCCATCCTGCTCTACCTGGTAAGCATCCTCTTGGTGGCAAGGGTAAGGCCCATCTTTGAATCCCTTGAGGAAGAGGGGGAGGAGTAGCTAATCTCCCTCACCATAGACAATGCCTGGTACCCGGTCCACCGGTTCGCGGTAGCCCCACTCATCGGTGAAGAAGCCCCGCGCCGCAACCTCCAGCTGACCATCCATCTCTCGCCAGAAGGTGAAGTCGGGATGGCCGTCCCAGCGCACCAGGCTAAGGGGGTCAAGCTGGAGCATCTCCCAGTAGATGGGGTCGGTAACCCCGATCACCAGGTGGCGGCTGGGCTGGTAGGGACCCTGCGGAATCAGCAGCAGATAGGCGGCCAGCTTTCCCCGCCTGAGGGCCCGGTCTGGTGGGACGGCGGGCGGATCCCCCTCCCTGAACTCAACTATCCCGCCGGAAAAGTCATCTCCGGGCAGTTCGCCCCTCAGCTTGAACTGGGCGTGGGTGAGGCGGTTTAGGCGGGCGACGAACCGACCGGCAAACTCCCTTCCTGGGGAAGAAAGCCCCCGAGCCACAAAGACCAGCGGGGAAAGCTCAAAGACGGCCCCGGCCGGGCCGAAGGTGCCCTCCCTCCCGGGGAGTGGGAACTCAACCTTCTCTATCTCTTCCCACCGCCCCGGCGCCGAGACGGGGCGGGATGGCTCCTGGGGGGAGTGGAGACGAACAAAGTCCTCCCGAGCGAAGATGGCCGGCTGAGGGAAGGGGCGGGGGCCGATGGTCTGGCCGTCAATCTCCACTGCGATCGCTCCCCGCTTGGTGAGCAGGGGGCCGTCAATGGAGAGGGCGCCCACGTTGCTGGTCTGGATGCGCAGGCGAGTCCCCTCCAAGGTGAGCTTGGCCCAGAGGAAGAAGTCGCTCTCCTGGGGAGCAAGCAGTGTGAACCCATAGGCGGAGACGGGAAGGCCATAGGAGCGAAGCACCACCCGCTTGGGTGGCATCAGCCGGGGCGGGGCCTCAGAAAGGAAGGAGAAGATCTTGTCAAGCAGTTTAGGCAGGAAGTCGGCATGGCCTCCCCCCTCAACCACGATCAGGGTGGCATTGGCGCCCGACTCCCTCAGTACCTGATAGGCCTCCTCCGCCTGCTCCAGGGGAACCAGCGGGTCCCTGTCGCCGTGGAGGATGAGGATGGTGAGGTTGGAGAGGCTGCCCAGAAAGCTTGCCGGATTGCTGATGAAGGAGAGGCGTCGGGCGACCGGATCGTCCCAGCCGGGATCAAACAGGATGGGAGCGGATATCACCACCAGGGCGGAGAAGAGGTCGGGGTTATGCTCGGCAAAGAGGTAGAGGGCCTCGCCCCCGCTGGATACCCCCAATCCCATTACCCGGGTCTGGTCAATGGGTAGAAGCCTCAGCAAGCGGTCAACGAGCTGCCTCACATCGCGGGAGGCAAAGCGGCGGTAGTTGGCCAGGCCGCGTCCGCTGGTACCCAGGCAGTAAAAGCCGCCTTGGCGGCAGCGGGCGATAAACTCCTCGCTCCTAAGCAGGCTCCACTCGTTGTCACCTAGGGGATGGAAGGTGACCAAGAGTGGGCGGCGGGGCATCTCCTCCATCGGCTCTGCGGGCGGGGTGTAGAGGACGTAGGGGACGAAGGCCCCGTCAAAGCTGGAGATGGTTGCTCCCCATAGCACC
>JALSIF010000206.1 GCA_026981635.1 bacterium
CCCGGCGCCGGAGAGCTTCTGCTCCAGGAAGTAGCGGTCCTCCACCCCAAACTCGCCGTCGGCGTTGTTGAGGAAGATGAAGCGGTAGTCCCCCAGGTCAAACCAGAAGTTGGGGCTGCCCACGAATTGGGAATAGGCGCCGCTGGCCAGCTCCACCTCGCCGGCGATGACCAGCTGGGGGATGCCGGCGGCGGTCTCGTTTTGGGCATATTCGCGCACCTCGTCGGGCTGACCGGTGAGGCTGAAGTCGCCCAGGTTTACCGCAAAGAGGGGACGGTCGCGCCGGGCGGCAAACTCCAATATCCGCTCCCAGTTCCACTGGTTTCCCCGCTGGCCGCCGGAGACGATGAAGGTGAAGCGGTCGGGCTTTTCACCCTGGGTGCGACGGAGGATCTCCTCCAGGGCGCGGCGGTTTAGGGGGTTGGCCATCTGGCTCAGGGCTCCCAGGGCCTCCCCGGGGGAGGGAGCGGTCGGCTCCTCCAGCTTAACCGCTTCCCCCGCCGGCGGGGGCTGGGATGCCTGCTTCCCGCTAGACTCATCCCCCTCGGTGGGTGCTTCTCCCTGCGGCGGCGGCTCGGCCCCTTCTCCTAGAGACTTATCCTCCTGCTCAGTTTCACCGGTGGGCTTGGCAGGGGTGGGGGGCTCAGTTGCCTTCTTTTCTCCCCCATGTTCCATGGCGGGGGGCTTTTCCTCCGGTTCCCCCCTGGGGATGATGGGAACCACGATCTCCCCCAGTTCCCCCTTTGCCTCGGCCCCTCTTTCCTCCTCCCCTGCCCGGTCGGCCGTTGGATGGGCGGTAGGGGCCTTAGGGGTTACCAGCTGGGGAAGCAGGCCGATCCTTGGCTCAAAGGGGAGGTAGGCGGGTTCTCCCTCTTCTCCCGCCCTATCTGGTTCCCCCTCCCGGGTGGCAGGCTGGCGGCCTGGGGCTTCCACTGCCGGGGGAGGGGTGCTCTCCCGACCAACCGGCTCAACCAGCTCCGGCGGTGGCCCGGCGGGCAGGGGCCAGGGTTCTCCCGGGGAGGGGGAGGTTGCGGGACCCATCCCCAGCAGGATGAAGGAGGCAGCCAGCACGAGGCCCATTGCCCCCCTTCGGCAGGTCGGGGAGAGGGTGGGATTCATCGGAGAAATTATAGGCCGGCTGGTTAGGGGAGCTTGATCACCTTGGTGATCTGGTGGCCGTTTTTGGACAGGTCCACCACGATGGGATCGTCAAAGCGGCGCTGGCCTCCCTTGAGCACCACCGTCACCACCGGCCGGGCAAACTCGCCCGGGTTCTGCCGGCTGACGATGCCGTACATGTCGCGGTCCACCCTGACCAGGGTGCCGTTGGGGAAGACCCCCAGCCGGTAGACGAAGTCCTGCACCACGTCGCGGCGAAACTGGCGGTCCACCCCCTGGATGATGGTGTCCATGGCCGCCTTCTGGTGGAGGGCGCGCCGGTAGGGGCGGGTGGTGGTGAGGGCGTCGTAAGCGGAGCAGACGGCGTAGTAGGAGGGGAGCTTGGGTACCCGGTTGCCCTTGAAGCCGAAGGGGATTCCCCAGCCATCGGGTCGCTCATAGACCAGAAACATCTCGCTTACCAGCTCCTCACGAAAGACCCCGCTCTGCATTAGCTTGTGGTAGCCCGAGTAGAAGGCCTGGGCCAGCAGGCGGCGCTCCTGGGGGGTGAGTGCTCCCGCCTTCATGAGCAGGGTCTTGTCCAGGCTCTTAAAGCCGATGTTCAAAAGCAGGCAGATGTTGGTCACTTCGGAGCGGTTTCTGGCCAGCAGGGGGAAGCCGCCTGCCACGTAGAGGAAGGCGGCGGTGGTGAGGACGGCGTGCTTGGCATAGTAGAGGTTGTCATCGTTGGGATCCTCTGGGTCCCAGATGGGGACCACGTTGCCCCGGGTGGTGTCTAGCTCCTCAATCAGCTCCTCGCTCAGGCGGGATATCTTCTCAATGGGGAGCTGGGCGAGCTTGGGAGCGGAGGCGAAGATGTCCATCAGCTCGCGGGTAAGGCCGGTAAAGACCTGCTGGCGCAGGGTGGTGGTGAGGCTGGCGGCGTTGAAGGCCTGCTCCAGGTTCTCAATCAGATCTATCTCATCCTCGGTGTAGGTGTTGGGCACCTGGCGCAGCTTCTTGCGGTAGAGCTC
>JALSIF010000207.1 GCA_026981635.1 bacterium
GGCACCTGGCGCAGCTTCTTGCGGTAGAGCTCGCTGAAGCTTCGCTCCGCCTCCGCCTGGGGGACGATGGGGGGAGAGGGCTGGGTGGGAGAGGTGGTGACTGGCTGGTTGATGATGTTTGCCCCGATGCGGATGATCACCCCCTCCCGGTCCAGGCGGTTGAGCCGCTCAATGAGCTCGGGGGTGACGATCTGGCCCGCCTCCAGCAGAGTGACCCGGCCGGCGATGATCGGCTGGCCAAGCCGGAGGCCCGGCCTAAGATCCGCCAAGGATCTGATCTCAGGTCCGCCTGTGCCCAACATTTACCCCTTCGAACTGCCCGCCCTATCTTATCACCGCGTCTCCCTTGCTCGGCCAAGGGGCGAAGCGACTATCCTTTTGGGGGAACCTGGCGATGGCAAAACTGGCTGAGCAGAGCTGGGCGGGAAAGGTCTATCTGGGTGCCGACCACCGCGGCTTTCCCATGAAGCGGGCGCTGATGGAGTTCCTGCTGGGGGAGGGCTTTGCAGTGGAGGACCTGGGAACCTACAGCGATGAGCGGGTGGACTACCCCGACTACGCCAGGCTGGTGGCGGAGCGGGTGGCCCGCGAGGAGGGAGCCGCCGGGGTGCTCATCTGCGGTTCCGGGGTGGGCATATGCATGGCGGCAAACCGCATCAAGGGCGCCCGCGCCGCGCCCCTCTATGCTCCCCAGGTGGCGGAGATGACCCGTCGCCACAACAACGCCAACATCGCCTGCTTCAGCGGCGACTGGCAGACCCCGGAGGAGGCCAAGGAGCTGCTCAGAATCTTCCTCACCACCGGCTTTGAGGGGGGCAGGCACCTTCGCCGGATCAGAAAGCTAGACTTCCTGGACCGGGAAGAGGCGGGGGAGTTGACCAAGGAGGGAGAGAGTTGACCGCAAGCCAAACTGAACTGATCTGCCGTCTCAGGGAGCTTGCCTTCCGCCGTGAGCTTTCCCCCGAAGAGGCCAGGGAGATGGCCGAGCTCACCTTCGCCGGCTACCGGGAGTTCCTGAACCCCGCCTTTCTCAGGGCCAAGCGGGGGGGCACCGCCCACGAAGTGGAGTGGCGGGGAGAGGGCCCCTGGATGATCTCGGCCGACGGGGAGCGCTTCATTGACTGCCTGGGAGGATACGGAGTCTTTGCCCTGGGCCACCGTCCCAAGGAAGTTATCGCCGCCATGGAGCAGGTCTTCCAGCGCATCGGCCTCTACAGCCAGGAGCTGCTCAATCCCTTTCAGGCGGCCCTGGCCGGCCTTCTGGCGGAGCTAAGTCCGGGAAACCTCAAGTACACCTACTTCCACTGCGGCGGAGCAGAGAGCAACGACGCCGCCATCAAGGTGGCCCGGCTGGCCACCGGCAGGACCCTCCACATAAGCTTCTCCAGGGCCTTCCACGGCAAGACTATGGGCTCCCTTTCCGCCACCAACCGCCCCAGCATCAAACGTCCTTTTGAGCCCCTGGTGCCGGGGTTTGTGGAGCTTCCCTGGAACGACCTGGAAGCCTTTGAGCGCTTCATGGCAGGTAGGGGTGGGGAGGTGGCCAGCGTCATCGTGGAGCCCATCCAGGGGGAGGGGGGGATCAACCTGCCCGACGACGAGTTCCTGCCCGGGCTCAGGCGGATCACCCGGCAGTATGGTGCCCTCCTCCACCTGGACGAGGTGCAGACCGGCCTCTGCCGCACGGGGAAATTCTTTGCCGCCCAGTGGTGGGGGGTGGAGCCAGACCTGATGACTCTGGGCAAGGCCCTGGGGGGAGGGGTGGTGGCCATCAGCGCCGTGATGGGCACCCCCGAGGTGTGGAAGGGGCTGGAGGAGAACCCCTACTACATCACCAACACCTTTGCCGGCGCCCAGCCGGTCTGTGCTGCCGCCCTGCGGGCGCTTGAGCTATACCGGGAGATGGACCTGGCCGAGCAGAGCAGGGAGAAGGGGGAGAAGTTTGTGGGCGAGCTTCGCGAGCTTCAGAACCGCTTCCCCCACCTGATCAGGGAGGTGCGCGGCAAGGGGCTCTTTATCGGGGTGGAGATGTCAAGCGAGGCGCTGGGCAAAAAGGTGGCAGACTTGCTGTTTGAGCGCCGGGTGCTTACTGCCAACACCATGAACAACCCGGCCACCATCCGCATTGAGCCTCCCCTCATCATCACCGAGGAGCTGATTGGGGAGGTGCTCAGCCGGTTTGAGGATGCCCTAAGAAGCCTTTCCCAGGAGGCGGCCTAGAAGGTGAGAGTTGCGGTTGTGGGAGATGGACTGGTGGGGCTGTCTGCTGCCCTGCACCTTTCCCGCGGGGGGGCCGAGGTGGTGGTCTATGCCCGCCCAGACACGATAGGTCAGGCCTCCCAGGTGGCGGCGGGGATGCTGGGGGTGATGGCGGAGCGGGAGTGGGCTCCCATAGACCGGCTGATGGTGGAGGCGCGGCGCTATTGGAAGGAGTTTGCCGACCTCCTTACCAGCGAAAGCGGCATTGAGGTGCGCATTGGCGAGGAGGGAACCTTCTTCGTCCTGCAGAGGGAGGAGGAGCGGCCCCACCTGGTGGAACTGAACCGCCGCACCGTCAGGCTGGGCTTCTCCAGCGAGTGGTTTGAAAGGGACGAGTGCGAGGAGCTCCACCCCCTGCTTACCGGTCAGTTCATCGGCGCCCTGCTGGTGCTGGAGGAGGGCTGGGTCAACCCCCGCCGGGTCTACCCCGCTCTGGTTCAGGCCTGCGAGGAGGCGGGGGTGAGGACCGTATCCGAGGAGGTGGTTCAGGTGGGGGTGCGCGGGGGGCACGCCGAGCTCCTGCTGGAGAGTGGCGAGCGGGTGGAGGCCGACGGGGCGCTGGTGGCGGCCGGGGCCTGGAGCGGCGATCTGATTGAGCCCGGCCTGGCGGAGGGCTTCTCCACCCACCCGGTCAGGGGACAGTACCTCCTGCTCAGGTCCCCCGGACATGTGGGTTGGCCGGTGGTGAGATCGGTGGCCGAGCTGGCCTACCTGGTCCCTTCCCTGGGGGCCGACTACCTCTATCTGGGGGCGTCGGTGGAGGAGAAGCAGTGGGGTCCGCCGGAGGACTTTTCCGCCGCCTTCCGGGTGCTTGATGGGATGACCAGGGTGATGCCCGGCCTGGCCGAGCTGGAGGTGACCGAGCGGGGCTACGGGCTGAGGCCCGCCACCCCCGATGGCCTTCCCGCCATCGGGCCGCTGGGTGAGGGGGCGGTCTATGTGGCCACCGGCCACTACAGGAACGGTGTGCTGATGGGGCCGCTTACCGGCAAGCTGGCGGCGGAGGAGATCTTGGGGGAGGATCACGGGGAACTGCTGGGGCCGGTGAGGCCGGCTCGCTTTGCTTCGCAGGGTGGCTGAGGGGAGACAGGGGGACATCTTTGCCTTTGACCTGGGGGCAACCCGGCTCAAGTTCCAGCCCCACCCCGGCGCACCGGTGGAGGTGGTGGAGCTGGCTGAGCGGGAGCCCCGCCGGGTGGTGGACTTGATAGCGGGGCTCTCCTCACCCCTCGCTCCCCGAGGGGTGGCGGTGGCGGTGTGCGGGCTGGTGGACGCCCGCACTGGCCTGGTGCGCCTGGCCATAAACCTGGGTTGGGAGGGGGTGGAGCTGGGGGCGATGCTGGCCGAGCGGCTGGGGGTTCCGGTGGTGCTTTTAAACGACGCCGATGCGGCAGCCCTGGGCGCCTGGCAGTGGCTTGTGGAGGAGGGGGCCCTGGACCCGGTAGAGGGGAGGCTGCTCTGCTTCACCCTGGGCACCGGCCTGGGGGGCGGGCTGGTGGTGGGTGGAAGGCTCCAGCTTGACCGCTTCGGCTCAGGGATAGAGCCGGGCCACGCCCCCTACTTCTTCCGCGGCCGGTGGGTGAGGGGTGACCTGGTGGGGGGAGCCGCCGGCCTGGATGGGGTGCTGGCGGAGGCTGGCCTACCCCTTTCTGCCCGACGCGGTGAGGAGCTTTCCCGGCTGGCTGAGCAGGGTGACGAGGGGGTGCTTGCGGCCCTCTTCCAGTGGGGCGAGGCACTGGCCCATCCGGTGGCGGTGGGCATCTGCCTCACCCTGCCCCAGGTGGTGGTCTTTACCGGCGGCCTGAGCCACCTCTTCCCCCACATCGGAGAAGGGCTAAGGCAGGGACTTGGGGAGCTTCTTCCCGGGGAGCTGTGGGAGGGGGTAGAGCTGATGCACAACCCCGACCCGGCCCTCCCCCTGTTGGGTGCGAGACGCTGGTTTGAGCAGCGGGCGGAGCTTTCAGGACCGGCTTAGAACTCAAGCACCACCCCGCCGGAGAGGGTGAGCCTTCCCTCCCTCAGATCCAGGCGCATGGTGTCGGCCCGGGCGGTGAAGGCGGGGTCGGCCGCCTCCACCTGCTCCAAGAGCAGGTAGCGCTCGCTCTGACGCCACACTACCCGCCGGGCGACGAAGCTCTGGCCCTTGGCGGGGATGATGCCGCTGATGCTGCCCTCAATGGTGAGCAGGTTGCTTCCCACCGAGAACTCGGCCCGCTCGGTTTTGAGGTTTACCGTCATCCCCTCAACGTCGTTGATCCTCACCTCGGCCGGTCCCACCTCAAAGGAGTCGCCCCGGCTCTCAATCTCCGGAGTGGTGAGCTCCAGGCTCACCTTGCCGTCGGGGGAGGAGATGATGATGCTGGTCCCCTTTACGGAGATCTTGGGAGGCTGGTCCCACATGCTGCCAAACACCCTGCGCAAACGCTCCTCTCGCAGCTTCTGGGCCTCGCTCTTCTCCACCTTGGGGGGAGGCTGGGGCAGATCGCTCAGGGGACGGATGAGCATCCCCAGCCTGAGGTTGCCCAGCGCCAGCCAGACCCCGCCCAGCACAAAGAGGAGGAGGATGAAGCTCCAGGTGATCAGGTAGCGCTGGGAGTACATGGCCTAGGAGCGAGGATAGAAGATGACGACTGAAATGCCCGCTTCCTTTAGCCGCTGTTTGGCCGCCTTGGCCGCCTCGTAGCTTAGGAAGCGCTCCTCAATCTCCACCACGTAGAGGGTCTGGCCCTGCTCCTCGTCCTTGGCGAGGTGGGCGTTGAAACCGATCTGGCGGGCCACTGCCAGCTGCTTCTCGGCCTGCTTGCGGTTGGTGGTTCCCATGGTACGAAGGACGAAGGCACGGGGTTTCTCCTGCTCCCCCTGCCCTGCCCGCTGGGAGGTGTTGGACTGGGACTGCTTTTGGGGACTGCTCTGCTGGCTGGAGGACCCCCTAGGGGGCTTGGTCGGCTTCTTCTCCTGCTTGGGGGGAGGGGCCATTTCGGGAGTGGTGGTGCGCTCCACCTCCCGCTGGGCGGGGGTCTTTTCCTGCCGGGGGGGCCTGCTCCCTTCCTCCGAGGGGCGCTCTATCACCACCGGTGGACGGCCCGCTCCGGACCGAACAGCCGGGGTGGGCAGGTCGCCCCCGATGGGCATCCCCCGCTCGTCCAGCGGGCTTACCGCCACCTTGGGCACCTCCACCACTAGGGGGATGGTCTCGTCAAGCTTTTTTATCTCCCACTGGGGTTCGGGGAGGACAACCTTGGGTGGAGGAGCCTTCTGGCGCTGTTTCTCCAGCCTGGCCAGTTTCTGGTCCTGCTCGCGAATCCCCTGCTGGGGGTGGCCGGTGCGGAAGATCAGGTTGATCAGCAAGAGGGCGGGGATAACCCCCACCACCACCGCGGCCAGGGTGATGAGCAGGAAACTAACCAGCCGTCGGATGCGGTCGGCCCGCTTCTTGCGCCGGTAGTAGAGGGGTTCCTGCCTTTCCATCAGGGGGCTTCCTGGCCGATTATAGACCCCCGCAGAGGCCGGTCGGGCTCACCTTGACCTCTTTTTCCAAGCTATGCTCCCACCCGCTTGAGCACCTCGGCGTAGGCCTCGGCCACATTGCCCAAGTCGCGGCGGAAGCGGTCCTTGTCCATCTTGGTGCCGGTGGCCTTGTCCCACAGGCGGCAGGTGTCAGGGGTGATCTCGTCACCCAGCACCAGGTTTCCCTGGCTGTCGCGGCCAAACTCCAACTTGAAGTCCACCAGAGTCACTCCCCGCTGATCAAAGAAGTGGGAAAGCACCCGGTTTATGGCCAGACCCGCCTGGGCAAGCTCCTCTATCTCCTCCTGGGTGGCAAGCCGGAGCACCTTGGTGATGTGCTGGTGGCAGAGTAGCGGGTCGCCCAGCTCGTCGCTCTTGTAGTAGAACTCCACGATGGGCTCTTCAAGAATGGTCCCCTCGGCGATGCCGGTGCGGCGGGAGAGGGAACCGGCAACTATGTTGCGCACCACCACCTCCAGGGGAACCATCTTGAGGTGTCTTACTAGCTGCTCACGTTCGGAGATGAGCTGAACGAAGTGGGTGCGCATCCCCTCCTGGTTGAGCATGCCCATCAGCACGGCGGAGATCTGGTTGTTGAAGGCGCCCTTGCCCTCCAGGGTGGCGTGCTTCTTGCCGTCAAAGGCGGTAAGGTCGTCCTTAAACTCCACCCACACCAATTCGGGGTCGGAGGTGCGGTAGAGGAGCTTGGCCTTTCCTTCGTAGAGAAGCTCCTGCTTCTCGGGCAAGCTGGTCGTTCCTACTTCCATTGTCTGACCCCTCCTTTACTCCTGCTCCCAGAACCTGGGGCTAGCTTATGCTACCAACAGACGATGGTTTTCTCATCTCTTCTTGCGGCTGCGAGGGGAGCGCCGTTGGCGGCCGCCAGCCTCCGCCCTGGTCTCCTTCTGTTCCCCATTTTCTGGCTTTGCGCTCTTCTGGCCGTTTTTCTTGGCGGTTCTCCTGGTCCGCTTGCGCTCCTCCTTGGCCGGCCGGGCAGGGGTGCTCTTCTTCTCCTTCTTCTCCTCCACTCCGCAGCGCTGGTAGATGTAGTCCAGGTGCTTTAGGAAGTAGTCGTAGGAGAAGAGGTCAGAAAGCTCCTTTCGGCTGAGGTACTTTCTCACCTCCAGGTCGCGGTCCAGGTTCTCCATCAGGCCGGCCCCCCCCTCCCAGGTCTTCTTGGCGTTGCGCTGGACCAGCTCGTAGGCTTGCTCGCGGCTGAGCCCCTTCTCAATCAGGGCCAGCAGCACCCGCTGGCTAAAGATCAGCCCTCCTCCCCGGTCCAGGTTCTCCTTCATCCGCTTCTGGTTTACCTCCAGCCCCTCCAGCAGCCAGTTGGTCCTCTCCAGCAGGTAGTCGGTAAGGATCAAGCTGTCGGCCAGGGCCACCCGCTCCACCGAGGAGTGGGAGATGTCCCGCTCGTCCCACAGGGCCTGACTCTCCAGGGTAGCCAGGGCGTTTCCCCTTATCACCCGGGCTAGGCCGCAGATGCGCTCGCTTACGATCGGATTTCGCTTGTGGGGCATGGCCGAGGAGCCCTTCTGGGCCTTGCCGAAGGGCTCGTAGAGCTCGCCGATCTCGCTTCGCTGGAGGCTGCGGATGGTGGTGGCGATCTTCTCCAGCGTCCCCCCCAGGCAGGCCAGGCAGGCCATGAGGAAAGCGTGGCGGTCCCGCTGGACGATCTGGTTGGTAATCTCGCAGCGCTTTAGGCCCAGGCGGTGGAGCACCTTCTCCTCCAGCTCAGGGGGGAGGTGGGCGTAGGTGCCCACCGCACCGCTGATCTTGCCTACGCTCACCTCCTCAAAGCTCTTCTGCAGGCGGCTGCGCTGGCGGCGAAGCTCGGTGTACCAGATCAGCGCCTTGAGACCGAAGGTGATGGGCTCGGCCTGGATGCCGTGGGTGCGGCCGGCCATCAGGGTGTGCTTGTGGGCGAGGGCCAGCTTTCTGCAGGTGGCAATCAGCCGGTCAAGCCCCTTCAGGATCAGCTCCCCCGCCTGCTTCAGGCGCAGGCCCTGGGCGGTGTCTATCACGTCGTTTGAGGTGAGCCCCAGGTGGATGTAGCGGGCCTCCTCCCCAACGTTTTCCGCCACGCACTGGAGGAAGGCGATCACATCGTGGCCCACCTCCTGCTCAATCTGGCGGATGCGGCGGAGGGAGAACTTGGCCCGCTGGCGGATCTTCTGGGCCGCCTCCCTGGGCACCCGGCCCAGCTCCGCCCAGGCGTCCACCACCGCCAGCTCCACCTCCAGCCAGCTCTGGAAGAGGCCGCGGTCGCTAAACAGGCGGCCCATCTCCCGGCGGGTGTAGCGCTCAATCATGGCTCGGCAATCTCCCGGTGCTGGGCCCGGTTCTTCTCCCGAAGCTCCTCCTTGTAGTGGGCAAGCTGCTCGCGCAGGGCAGAGTCGGTGCGGGCCAGGATCTGGCAGGCCAGCAGGGCGGCGTTTCTCGCCTGGTCGATCCCCACCGTGGCCACCGGGATCCCGGGGGGCATCTGGACGATGGCCAAGAGGGCGTCAAGCCCCATCAGGGTGGCGCTGATGGGCAGGCCGATCACCGGCAGGATGGTGAGGCTGGCCACCACCCCGGGAAGATGGGCGGCCATTCCGGCGGCGGCGATGATCACCTGGCCCCCCTCCTGCTCAAACTCCCTAACCAGCTCCCTGAGCCGCTCGGGATCGCGGTGGGCGCTGCACACCGCCATCCGGTAGGCGATGCCGAAGTTGTCCAGAGTCTTTGCCGCCGGCTCCACCTTGGGCAGGTCGGAGCCGCTTCCCATCACGATGAGTACGCTTGCCATAGTCTGTCCATTCTAGATAAGTTGGGCGGGCGAATTTATCTCGCCTGCTTCGGGTAATAAATAGATGTAGGTTGGCACTACCCCCTAGTGGTGAGTCTAGGGGAGCAGGGTCTAGCCGAGTCTAGGTTGAGGTATGAGCCATGGGCAGGCAGGTTAAGCATCCAAAAGGCGGGGCCAAAAGCCAGGCGCTTCCCATGGGCAAGGAAAAGAAAAAGGCCAACAAGGCCGCCAAGCCCGAGCCCCTGGTCTTCGTACCCGGCAAGGGAAGCGGCATCTCCCTGGAGGGAGCTACCGAGCTTACTGTCCCCGAAGGCCGTCCCCACCCCCTGGCCGACGTGCTCAGGGTGCTGGAGGCGGAGATCATCGGCCAGGAGAGGGCCATTAAGGCCATCGTGCGCGCCCTGATGCGCGCCCACGCGGGCTTCAGGGACCCCAACCGACCCATCGCGGTGCTCTTCTTTGCCGGTCCTACTGGGGTGGGCAAGACGGAGACGGTGCGCGCCCTGGCCAAGGCGCTCCACGGGGACTTGCGCAAGATGATAAAGATTGACTGTTCAGAGTATGCGGAGCCCCACGCCATCAGCCGGCTGGTGGGTGCACCGCCGGGCTACATCGGCTCCGACAAGCCCCCCATCCTCTCCAAGGAGGCGGTGGGCAGCGAGCCCAACCGGATCATCCTCTTTGACGAGATTGAGAAGGCCCACTTCCGGCTCCACAACCTGCTCCTGCAGATCATGGACGAGGGCCGGCTCACCCTGGCCATGCGGGACAAGGGGGATGACGGGGTGGTGGACATGACCAACTGCATCATCGTGCTTACCTCCAACGTGGGGGCCACCGCCATTGAGCAGACCATCATGGACAACCGCATCGGCTTCCGCCGGGGGCTGGAGGGGGATGTCCACCGGGCCGACCAGCAGATCTACGAGGCGGCCAAGCGGGCCTTCCAGCGCTCCTTCTCGCCCGAGTTCAGAAACCGGATCACCGAGTTCATCGTCTTTCGCCCCCTCTCGCGGGAGAACCTCTCGCGCATCCTACAAAAGCTCCTCATGCAGTCGGCCAACCGCTTCGCCCAGATGGGCTTTGGTCTGCAGGTGACCGAGGCGGCCAGGGAGTGGCTGATTGAGAAGGGGGTAAACATCCAGCTTGGGGTGCGCCCGCTGGTCAAGACGGTGGAGAAGTATGTGGAGACCCCCCTGGCCGAGTATTACGCCTGGGGGCTGATTGAGCCGGGCGATCTCATCATCTGCGACCTGGGGGAGGGGGGCGAGCTCACCTTCCGCCGCCTGCCCCACGAGGTGAGCATCGTCCCCGAGGATGAGGCAGAGGAGCAGGAGGAGCTAGCCGAGGAGACCGAGGAGGACGACGACGGCGGCGAGATGGTCCGGCCCGAAGCGGAGGTGGAGGAAGAGAGGCGGAGAAAGACGGTAGCAGGCGAGGAGTAGGGAAATCCCTGCCTAGCCGGCGGTGAAGCTCTGGCCCAGGCTCTCCCCGGCCAGCCGGGAAAGCTCCTCCACCGCCTCCAGACTGGGGCTGGGAGCCTCAACCGACCGCACCAGCTCTAGGGCCCGCCGGGGAGTGTCCAGCAGGTCTAGGAAGGCGATCCTCCCCTCCATGAAGGCGTCCAGGGCAAGCTCGTTGGCCGCATTTAGGATGAGCGGACCGTGCCAGCCCAGCTCCAGGGCCTCCCGCATCAGCTCTATGGCGGGGAAGGTCTCCCCGTCCACCGGCTCAAAGGTGAGGGCGGAAAGCTCCTCCGGCGATAGGGGGGCAAAGTCAACCCTGCCCCGCTCGGGGAAGAGGAGGGCATCCTGGATGGGGTGGCGCATGTCGGGGGCGGAAAGGTGGGCGTAGAGGGCACCGTCCCTTAGCCTCACCATCCCGTGGATGAGGGACTGGGGGTGGACCAGTACCCTGACCTGCTCGTGGCGTAGGCCAAACAGGTAGCAGGCCTCCACCAGCTCCAGTGCCTTGTTAAACAGGGTGGCGGAGTTTAGGGTGATGCGCGCGCCCATCTGCCAGGTGGGGTGGGCGAGGGCCTCCTCTACGCTCACCTTAGCCAGCTCCTTTCGGCCCCTGCCGCGGAAGGGGCCCCCCGAGCAGGTGAGCACCACCTCCACCACCTCGCTGGGGTCGGTCCCCCGCAGGAGCTGGTGGAGGGCGTTGTGCTCGCTGTCCACCGGGATCAGGTTGGCCTTGCCCCGCTGGCGGGCCACCAGCACCAGCGGTCCGCCCGCCACCAGCGCCTCCTTGTTGGCCAGGGCCACATCTATCCCCCGCTCCAGGGCGGTCAGGGTCGGCCTCAGGCCAGCCATGCCGAAGATGGCGTTTAGCACCAGGTCCGGTTCGGTGGCCTCAATCAGGTGCTGGTTGGCGTCCTCGCCGGTGATGGCGGAGGGGGGAAGCTCGGCACCCGGGGGAGGAGAGACCACCGCCAGGGTGGCCCCAGGGTGGGGGGCGGCAAGCTCGCTCAGGGCCTGCCAGTCGGAGCGGCAGCTAAGCCCCACCACCTCAAACCTTTCGGGGTAGCAGGCCACCACCTCCAGGGCCTGGCGGCCGATGGAGCCGGTGGCACCCAGGATGACCAGTCGGCGCTTCATCACCGGCAGTATAGGGAAGCGGACCCGCCGAGGGATGAGTGAAGCCTCAGTTGAGCACCCGGATAAGGAGAAGCTCCCGCGGATGGCGCGAGATGGAGACCAGGGCGATACCCATCCCCTTGATCCCGCTGAGGAAGGGAGGTGCATCGGCGGGGATGGGGAAGTTGTAGGTGGAGATGAGATTGCCCGTATCGGGGTCTTCCGCCGGGTTTACCTCTGGCAGGGGATACCAGGTCCAGCGACCCTCGGTGTAGTCCCCCAGGCCCAGCCAGGTTTCAGGGAGGGGGAGAGTGGAGGCGGGATCACGCTGCTCCACCAGCTGGAGGGTGATGGTCTGGGGCTGGCCGCCGTCGGCTATGGCGGGGAAGCGGAAGGCGGCGGTGGAGATGGAGGGGGGATCGTTTTGACCGATGAGCAGGGAGTCGGTGTTCAGTCTCACCGTTCCCTGGTTGGTCAGGCTGGCATTCTGACTGAGGTGGTAGGGGTTGGTGAGGTCCACCAGGTCGGTGGGGAGGGGGGGATTTAACCCATCGCCCTTCTGCTGCTTGAGGTTTAGCACCGCCTGGAGGAACTTGAGGGCGTTTACCCGCCCGTTGCCGTAGAGGCCGTCGGCCACGTCCTTGTAGCTGGTCCCGCCGGTTAGAGAGCCCACCCCGGGGAAGGTGTCCAGGTTGGTCGGGTCGGTGATCAGGTTTACCGCCTCCTGGTTGGTCATCTCCGGGTAGAGGGCGAAGCCCAGGCTCAGCACCCCGGCCACGATGGGGGTGGAGAAGCTGGTCCCCAGGGTGTTGCTCCAGCCCCGCTCCACGAAGCCGGGCTGGGAGATGGTATCGGGGGAGAGGCGCAGGCCGGGATCGGGGGTGTTGGGGAAGGGGCTCTCGCTGTCCACGACCAGCACGTCCTGGCCGGGCGCCACCAGGTCAACCCAGTCCCCGAAGGTGGACCAGGGGGCCAGGTCCTCTGCCGGCACCAGAGTGTTCTGGTTGGTCAGCCACCAGTTGGTGGTGGCGGCCACTGCCAGCACCTTGGGGAAGGCGGCGGGGAACTGCTGCTGGGTGTTGGGGGACCACTGGTCCACCGGCCGGGGAACGCTGTTGTTGCCCGCCGCGGCCACCAGCACCTTGCCCGCATCCCAGGCGTTGTTGATGGCGTCCTGCTCCGCCTGGCTGCCGAAGAAGCCGCCAAAGCTCATGCTGATCACCCTCACATCGGGCTGGGAAGCGGCGTAGTTGATGGCGGAGACGATCTCCCCGGCGGTGAGCACGTCGCCGTTGTGGTGGCCGATGCGCACCGAGAGGATGCGGCTGTAGTGGTCCACCCCCACCCAGCCGAACCCGTCGTTGCCGGTCCCCGCCGCCACCCCGGCAGTCATCGTCCCGTGGCCGGCCGCATCGTCGGGGATGCCGTTGTTGTTGTTGTCCTGACCGTCACCGGGCAGGAAGCCGCCCAGGGGGACGGCGCTGGGGTCCCCCTGGGGGACGGAGAGGTCAATGCTTGCCGGGTGCCAGCGGGCCCAGAGGTCGGGGTGGCCGAAGTCCACCCCGCTGTCAATGATGGCGATGGCCTGCTGGTTGGAGCCGCGGGAGAAGTCCCAGGCCTGCTCCAGCTGGAGCTTCTCCACCCACCAGCGGCCCACGATGAGGAAGTTCTTCACCTGCTGGTTGGAGTTGAAGTTGTCGGGGTCAAACAGGGGGTCGTCGGGAATGAAACTTAGCCCCTTGATCTGCCCCTCCACCGAGATGACCGGTGCCCTGAGGAATGGGGTGGGCCGGTAAGCCAGGTGGGGAACCGCATACTCAACCGCGGGGAGCTCATCCAGCTGGCTTAGCAGGGCAGAGTAGAGGCTGAGTTCGCTCTGGGAGGTGTGCTTTACCACCGGCTCCTGGTCGGCGTCGGCCACCACCCGCACCCCAACCGGGGCATACTTCACCCGCCAGAGGCGGCCGCCGGTGAAGGGAAGCTCCCCCAGGGGCACCAGCTGGTAGTCCCCCAGCCGGTCGGGGAGCTGGTCAACGGAGGAGCCAGGGGCAAGCTTTACCAGCAGCTCCCCCTCCACCACCTCCATCTTTGAGGGGTCGGCGTTGCCGTAGACCCCGGGCAGATGTGAGGTGCTCACCAGGTTAGTGGCTGAGGTGAGGGATTGGTTGGCCGGGCCCTGGCGGTCCCTGCCCCCGCCTGAGCAACCGGCGAGGAGAGCGACCGCAAGGGCCAGTAGCCAAACTGAGCCAGCAGGTCTGAATCTCATGGAAACACTCCCAGTCGTTTTGCCCCCGAAGGCGGGGCGCTAAATCTTACCCGTCCCGCCCGCTTCCTGTTCCCTATCTCCGGTCAGGGAGACTCATCCTGCTAGTGGGTGGGGCCGGCTCCGTCTAGACTAGGCCCGTGCGCATCGCCCTGGACATGCAGGCGGTGGTGGGGGGTGGGGGGACCGGACTGGGCACCGTGGCCACTGGCATCGTGGAGGGGCTGCTCGCCTACCACCCGGAGCACGACTATGTCCACCTCTATCCCCGAGATGACCCCCACCAGGGGCTCTCCTCCGCCTGGGAGCGGGTCCGGTGGGAGCAGTGGGGGCTTCCCCGAAAGCTTCGGGCAGAGCGGGTTGACCTCTTCCACTCCCCCGCCCTCTGCCCTCCCCTCCGGTCGCCGGTGCCGGTGGTGGCCACCGTCTATGACTTCATCCCCCTTACCCACCCGGGTTCGGTGGGGCGGGGATTGTCTGCCCTCTACTTCACCCGCCTGCTCCCCGCCGCCCTCAGGCGGGCTGACGCCCTGCTCTGCATAAGCCAGCATGTAATGGAAGAGGCCCAGTCGGTTCTGGGGGTTCCGCGAGACAGGCTCCACCTGCTTCCCATGTTCCCTAGCCCGAAGCTCGCTGCCACGGCGGAGCGTTTCGTGGCTGGGCCGGAGGAGCCAAGCTGGGAGCGGGGAGAGGTCATCCTCACCTACGGCACCCACGAGGAGCGCAAGAACTTTGCCGCGGTGATCGGTGCCTACGCCCGCCTGCCCGAGGGCCTTCGCCGCCGCTTTCGCCTGGTGGTGGCGGGCAGGACTACCCCTCACACCAGGGAGCTGAGGGAGCTTGCCCGGCGGCTGGGGGTGGAGGGGCAGGTGGACTTCCCCGGCTATGTGGAGGGAGACCGGCTGGCCATGCTCATCGCCCGGGCGGCGGCGGGGATCTCCCTTTCGCGGGCGGAGGGGTTTGGCCTCATGCCCCTGGAGCTTGCCGCCTTTGGGGTCCCCT
>JALSIF010000208.1 GCA_026981635.1 bacterium
GTGCACATCTACCTTGCGCCGACCGGGACGATCAAGGAACGCCGCGACGGCAAGACTGGCTACCCGCCGCGCCTTTATATTATTCACCAAATAGTCCAGTGTCAAGCCCGTATCCACGATATCTTCCAGCATCAGCACATGCCGGCTCTCCACATCGTCGTCCAGGTCCTTAGTGATGCGCACCACGCCGGTGTGCTCGGTGGAGGAGCCGTAGCTGGAGACGGAGAGGAAGTCGTAGGTGACCGGGATCTCAAGCTCCCTCACCAGGTCGGCAAGGAACATGTTGGCGCCCTTGAGAACGCAGACGATGTGAAGGGGACGGTCGCGGTAGTCGGCGCTGATCTGGCGGGCAAGCTCCCTTATCCGCTGCTGAATCTGCTCAGCCGAGAAGAGGAGCTTGAAGTCGGGGTTGGGTTTAAGTACCACGCTCAGTCACTCCCACTCAATGGTTGCCGGCGGCTTGGAGGAGATGTCGTACACCACCCGGTTGATACCCGGTACCTCGTTAATTATACGGGAGCTGATCCGCTCCAGCAGGCCGGCGGGCAGTTTTGCCCAGTCGGCGGTCATTCCATCTTCGCTCTGTACCGCCCTAAGCACCACTGGATAGCCGTAGGTGCGCTGGTCCCCCTGCACGCCCACCGTTTTAACTGCCGGCAGCACCACCAGCGCCTGCCAGACCTGGTCGTAGTAGCCCGCCTGCTCTATCTCGGTCATGGCGATGTGGTCGGCCTTGCGCAGAAGCTCCAGCCGCTCCGGGGTCACCTCACCGATGATGCGGATGGCAAGACCCGGGCCGGGGAAGGGGTGGCGATAGACCAGCCGGCGGGGGAGACCCAGGCTAAGGGCGAGCTGGCGCACCTCGTCCTTGAAGAGGTCGCGCAGGGGCTCAATGAGCTTTAGGTTCATCTTTTCCGGCAGACCGCCCACGTTGTGATGGCTCTTGATCACCTGGGCGTGCATGCCGATCCCCTTGGACTCAATCACATCGGGGTAGAGGGTGCCCTGGGCGAGAAACTCCACCCCCTCAACCCGACTGGCCGCCTCCTCAAAGACGTTGATGAACTCCTCCCCGATGATCTTGCGTTTTCTCTCTGGGTCGGTTACTCCGCTCAGGCGGGAGAGGAAGCGCTCGGAGGCATTGATGCGGATGAAGTTTATGTCGGGGAAGTTTTCCCGGAAGGCCTGCTCAACCTGGTCGGCCTCGCCCAGGCGGAGCAGGCCGTGGTCCACAAATATGCAGGTAAGCTGGTCGCCCACCGCCCGGTGAACCAGGGCGGCAGTACACAGGCTGTCCACCCCTCCGGAGAGGCCGCAGATAACTTTTCCCTCGCCCACCCGCTCGCGGATCTCGCCGATCGCCTGGGTGGCAAAGTCGGCCATTTGCCAGTCGCCCCTAGCGCCGCAGATGCGGTAGGCGAAGTTTCTAAGCAGATCCACTCCCCAGGGGGTGTGGGTGACTTCGGGGTGGAACTGGACCGCATAGAGACGGCGGTCAGGGTTCTCCATCGCCGCCACCGGAGAGTTCATGGTGCGGGCGGTCACCTTGAAGCCGGGGGGGGGCTCGGGGGTGATGTCGCCGTGGCTCATCCAGCAGACCAGGTCGGGGTTGAGGCCGGCAAAGAGCTCGCTTTGGGGATCAATCACGGTAAGTTCGGTCTTGCCGTATTCGCTCTTCTCGGCCGGGACGATCCTTGCCCCCAGAAGCTTTCCCATAAGCTGCAGGCCGTAGCAGATGCCCAGCACGGGAATGCCCAGCTCAAGTAGCTTGGGATCAATGGAGGGGGAGTCGAAGAGGTAGACCGAGTTGGGTCCGCCAGAGAGGATCAGGCCGATGGTGTTTTTGTCCATCACCTCCTCGGGGGTGATGGTGTTGGGGACGATCTCCGAGTAGACCCGAAGCTCGCGGATGCGGCGGGCAATAAGCTGGGTGTACTGGGAGCCGAGGTCAATGATGAGGATGCGCTCAAAGCTATGTGATCCCATCGCGGTCATCTCGTTTTTGCGGCAAAGCCCCTGGCAAGCTTAGCGCTTGCCCATTCCTACCCGCTGGGCGTATTGGAGCGCCTTACCTTCGGTCATGAAGCTCAGGCTAAAGATGAGTTCGGTCTTGTGGAATTCCCTT
>JALSIF010000209.1 GCA_026981635.1 bacterium
TCACTTTTAGCTGCCCACTCTAGGCTCAGCCCATCCCAAAAGGTGGAGGCGACAGAAGTGAGACTGAAAAGCATGTCTAACAGACTCTCTGGGGCTTGGGCGGTGCGGCCGGCGATGCTGGCCTCCTTGCTGGTGGTGCTGATGGCGGGAGCGGTGCTGAGTCAGGTCAAGGTTGACCCCAACCTGCCCCGCTACACCAAGGGACCGAGCCTCACTGGCAACCTCTCTGCGGTGGGCTCTGACACCATGAACAACCTGATGACCTACTGGGGGGAGGGCTTCCAGAAGCTCTACCCAGGGGTCAACATCCAGGTTGAGGGCAAGGGCAGCTCCACCGCCCCGCCGGCGCTCATCTCCGGCACCGCCCAGCTTGGGCCCATGAGCCGCAAGATGAAGCGGGAGGAGGTAAACGCATTTGAAAAGCGCTTCGGCTACCCGCCCACCCGGGTGATCGTGGCCATTGATACTCTGGCTGTATACGTGAACAAGGACAACCCCCTGGGGTGCCTCTCCCTGTCCGAGCTTGACGCCATCTTCTCCAGCACCAGAAAGCTGGGCTGGCCGGAAGAGATCACCACCTGGGACCAGCTCGGCCTAGGGGGGAAGTTTGACGGCCAACGCATCAGCCTCTACGGTAGAAACTCGGTCTCCGGCACCTACGGATTTTTTAAGGAAAAAGCCTTAAATGGTGGTGATTTCAAGAACACGGTGAAGGAGCAGCCTGGCTCGGCCAGCGTGGTGCAGGGGGTGAGCCAGGACCTCTTCGGCATCGGCTATAGCGGCATCGGCTACAAGACCAGCGGGGTTAAGGTGCTGGCCATCGCCAAAAAGAAGGGGGGCAAGTGCTACCTGCCCACGGTGGAGAACGCCCTCTCCGGCAGGTATCCCCTCGCCCGGCCGCTGCAGATCTATGTGAACAAGAACCCCAACCGGGACTGGGACCCGCTGATAAAGGAGTTTCTCCGCTACGCCCTCTCCTACGAGGGGCAGGAGATGGTAATCAAGGCGGGCTACTTCCCCCTGCCCGCCAAGGAGGTGAAGAAGCAGCTTGAGGCGCTGGGCCTCAAGTAAGGGCCACAGTCATGGATGACCCCATCAAGCGGGCGAGCGGTCCCCCCGGGCTAAGCCCCTGGGAGAGGCGCAAGGACCGCCTCGCCCGCCTGGTGATTGAGGGCGGGGCGCTGGTCATTATCCTTGCCGTCCTGCTCATCTTTTTCTATCTACTAAAGGAGGCCTTCCCCCTCTTTCGTGAGGGAAAGGTGAGCCTGGTCGCTGAGGTAAGGCCGGAGGATGCCAACGCCACCCTGGGCGTAGTGGTAATGGACGACTATCAGAAGCTGGCCCTCAGGGTGACCAGGGTTGGGCTGGTTGAGACGCTGGCCCTAGACCGGAACCAGCAAGTCCCCCCACCCTTCCCGCTGGAGCTTGCGGGAGAGGTGGTGGCGGCAGGCTTTAACCCCTTCTCTGACCTGCTTGCGGCAGCCGACGGGGAGGGGAACGTGGCCCTCATCAGAATCGGCTGGCGGAGCCGGCTTGACCCCGAAAGGGGCAGGCTGGTTGAGCCGCAGTATGAGCGGCTGGCCGACTTTACCCTGGCGGTCTCCCACCCGCCCATCGCCCGGCTGGCGGTGGGCGGGGGAGAGGAGGAGCCCTGGGTTGCCGCGGTGGACAGCGCCGGCACGCTCTACCTGGCCAAGCTTAGCTCGGGCCTCTTCGGAAGCGAGGTGGTCCATTACGACCTGTCCGGGGAGGTTGGGCGGGTGGCCGGCCCGCTAGCCATCTCCCCCCGGGGAGACCGGCTGTTTGCCCTGGAGGGGAGCAGGGAGCTGGTGGCGGTAAGGCTTGGAGAGGAGCCCCGGGTGGAGAGCCGGGCCACCCACCCCGCCCCGGTCACCTCCCTGGCGGTCACGGTGGGCGGGGGAAGCCTGATGGTGGGGGACAGGCTGGGCCGTCTCTCCCGCTACCTGACGATCCGCCAGGTCAGGGTGACCAACGGAAGCTCTAGTCCCATCACCGTCCACGGGACCGTGCTTCATCCGGGGGAGAGCGCCGAGTTCATTGACCAGGAGATCGCCAAGTTCGTCAAAGGCATCCCGGGGGTGGAGCTTTCCCCGGCCGACTTCAAGCTCTACCGGGTGGGGGAGGAGTTTCCCCACCTTAACTCGGGGGTGGCAAGCATCATCCCTAGCCCCGCCTCGCGCCTGTTTGTCGCCTTTGGCGAGGGGGGCGAGGGGGTGATGAGCCACGCCACCTCGGGCAAGGAGGTTGCCCGCATAAAGAGTCTGCCCGGGCCGCCGGCGGCGGGGGTGATCAACGGTAAAGAGAGCGGCCTGCTGGTGATGGACCGGCGGGGCAGGCTCATCCTCCACCACCTTGACCCGGGCCACCCGGAGACCACCCTACGCACCCTGTTTGGCAAGGTCTGGTATGAGGGCTACACCCGGCCGGAGTGGGTCTGGCAGTCCACTGGAGGCACCGACGAGTTTGAGGCCAAGCTCTCCCTGCTACCGCTCATCTTCGGTACCATGAAGGGAGCACTCTACGCCCTGCTCTTTGCCCTGCCGGTGGCTCTGTTTGGCGCCCTCTACCTGTCGCAACTTGCTCCCCAGTGGCTCAAGCACCTGTTTAAACCGCTCATTGAGCTTATGACCGCCCTGCCCACCGTGGTGGTGGGTTTTCTGGCCGGTCTGTGGCTGGCCCCGCTGGTGGCCAAGAACCTGGTGGGGACGCTGATCATCTTTCCCCTGGTCCCCCTCGCTCTGATCGCCTTCATTCCCCTGGTCAACCTGATCCCCCCCCGCATCAGGGTAAGGCTCCCCCAGGGATGGGAGCTTCTACCCATTACCGTGATCGCTCTCACTGCGGTGTGGGTGGCCCTTAAGGTAGGGCCGCTGGTGGAGGCAAATCTCTTTGGCGGGGATGTGAAGCTCTGGCTCTACCAGAAGCTGGGCATGGTCTACGATCCCAGAAACGCTCTCATCGTAGGGATGGCGATGGGGTTTGCGGTAATCCCCATCATCTTCTCCCTGGCCGAGGACGCCCTTAGCGCAGTGCCCAAGCAGCTCATCAGCGGGGCGATGGCGCTGGGGGCCACCCGCTGGCAGACCGCCTGGCGGGTGGTGCTGCCGGCCGCCCTGCCGGGGGTGTTTGCGGCGGTGATGCTGGGCTTTGGTCGGGCGGTGGGGGAAACCATGATTGTCCTCATGGCTACTGGGAATACCCCCATCATTGACCTCTCCCCCTTCAACGGATTTAGAACCCTGTCGGCAAACATTGCGGTGGAGGTCCCTGAGGCGCCGGTGGGGGGGACCCTTTATCGGGTGCTCTTCCTCTCCGGCCTCATCCTCTTTCTCTTCACCTTCGTCATCAATCTGATCGCCAACGAGCTGGCCTCCCGCTTCCGGGCCCGCTACGGGAGGTTCTAGCGATGGGCTGGTGGAAGACATTGGGGTCCAAGGCAGGGATAGCAGGCAAAAGCAGCCCCTCACCAGCGGGAGAGGGGAACAGCGAGCTTAGCCTGGCCAGGCGGCGAAACCTTCCCGCCGTGTGGCTTTGTGGCCTGTTTACCATCCTCTCGGTGGGGATGGTGCTGGGGGTGCTCCTGCTCATCGCCTGGCACGCCTTCGGTTACTACTGGCCCAGGCCCATCATGGATATAACCGTAAGGTCAGAGGATGGGGAAAAGCGCTTTTACGGCATCGTCGTGGGCCACCAGACCGGCATCAACCCGGCCGACCCCACCAAGCGGCTCAGCCAGACCCGCCTCAGGCTGGCCAACCGCGACCTGGTGGAAAGCGAGTTCATTTGGGTGGAGGATGAGAAGCTAGCCATTAAACCTGCCCCGGCGACGGTTGGGGTGGTGGAGAGGACCGAGTATGGTGACGCCATCGGCAACCTGTTGGAGCTAAAGGTGGAAGGAGATCACCCCACCACCATCGCCCCCACCGACCCGCAGTTTCTCCCCCGGCTAAACGACGAGATCCGGAGGGTGAGGGAGCGTAAGGCAAAGATTAGGCGGCTGGAGCGCGAGCTGGCCTATCTGGTGGAACCTTTGCAAAAGCTCCATGCGGCGGCGGCCGCCATCCGGGCAAAGCCCGAGATCTCCGACCGGGACCGCCAGAAGCTCACCGAGCTTGAGGGACGCATAAAGGAGCTGGAGCGGGATATCTCCCCAAGGCAGAGGGAGATGGAGGAGGAGCTGACCCGGCTCAGGCAGGGGGCCGAGCGGGCAACCCTCACCCTCGCCCTGGCCGACGGGCGGGAGGTGGAGATCCCCATCTGGAAGGTTATCCGGGTCTACCTGCCCAACCAGATGAGCCTGCGGGAGAAGGTGGGCCACTACCTCAGCAAGCTGTGGGAGTTCTACACCACCGAGCCGCGGGAGGCCAACACCGAAGGGGGGATCTACCCAGCCATCGTGGGCACGGTGGTGCTGGTATTTCTCATGACTTTGGCGGTGGTGCCGCTGGGGGTGCTGGCGGCCATCTACCTCAGCGAGTATGCCCGCCCCAACCTGTTTACCAAGCTGCTTCGCATCTCCATCAACAACCTGGCCGGGGTCCCCTCCATTGTGTTTGGCATGTTTGGCCTGGGCTTCTTCATCTATACGGTGGGCGGCCTTATTGACCGCACCTTCTTTGCCGACCAGCTTCCCACCCCCACCTTCGGTACCGGCGGGGTGCTGTGGGCGGCTCTCACCCTTGCTCTGCTCACCATCCCGGTGGTGATCGTGGCGGCGGAGGAGAGCTTTGCCGCCATCCCCCAGGGGCTGAGGGAGGGGGCGCTGGCCCTGGGGTGTACCAAGTGGCAGCTTCTGAGGCGGATCCTGCTGCCCAATGCCCTGCCGGGGATCCTCACCGGGGTCATCCTGGCGGTGGAGCGGGCGGCGGGGGAGGTGGCCCCGCTGATGCTGGTGGGGGTGGTAAAGCTTGCCCCCTCCCTGCCGGTGGACAGCTACCCACCCTACCTCCACCTGGAGCGCAAGTTCATGCACCTGGGCTTCCACATCTACGACGTGGGCTTCCAGTCGCCCAACGTGGAGGCGGCCCTGCCGGTGGTGTATCTGACTGCCTTTACCCTGATCGTGCTGGTGCTGCTGCTAAACGGGGTGGCCCTGTGGCTTAGAAACAGGCTGCGCAGGGAGCTGGGGGGCGAGGTGTAGATACTAAGATGGGTAGCGGTGAACTGAGCATGGTGATGCCCGAAGAGGCGGTCCCCTACGCTGAGCGGCGCGAGGAGGAGGAGCTTACCTCCTCCCGCATCCTTCCCCCTGAGCTGGCCGAGGAAGAGATCGTGGTGGAGACCCGGGGGCTGAGCTTCTACTACGACGACCACCAGGTCCTCCACGACCTGTGGATCAAGTTCCCCAAGAACCGCATCACCGCCATCATCGGCCCCTCCGGCTGTGGCAAGTCAACCCTGATCCGCTGCCTAAACCGAATGAACGACGTGGTGGCGGGGGCGCGCATTGAAGGGGAGGTGCTGGTGGAGGGGGTTAACATCTACCGCCCAGAGGTGGAGGTGGAAACGCTCAGGCGCAGGGTGGGGATGGTCTTCCAGAAGCCCAACCCCTTCCCCATGTCCATCTGGGAGAACGTCTCCTTCGGACCGCGCATCTCGGGCATCCGCGACCGGGCCAAGCTGGACGAGATCGTGGAGTGGGCCCTCAGGCAGGCCCATCTGTGGGACGAAGTGAAGGACCGGCTGGATGACAACGCGATGGAGCTTTCCGGCGGCCAGCAGCAGCGCCTCTGTATCGCCCGCTGCCTGGCCAACCGGCCCGAGATCATCCTGTTTGACGAGCCGGCCAGCGCCCTTGACCCCATCTCCACCGCCCGCCTGGAGGAGACCATCCTGGAGCTGGCCAAGGACTACACCTGCATCATCGTCACCCACAACATGCAGGAGGCGGCCCGCATCTCCGACTACACCGCCTTCCTCTACATGGGCCGGCTGATTGAGTTCAACACCACCAGCCAGCTCTTCAAGAAGCCCCGCGAGGCCCGCACCGAGGCCTATATCACCGGCCGCTTCGGCTAGCCCGGGAAGCGGGCGAGCCTACTCTCTCGGGCCCTGGCGGTATATGCTGTTAGGAGAATGGACGAAGGCACCATAAGGCCCCTTGACTCCTCTCTTCCTGCCCTCTCAGGGGAAGGGGAGACGAACGAGCTCATCGTCCTCCCGCGGCTGGGCGAGGAGCAGGCCCAGCGGCTGGAGATTGACTTTAAAAGCGAGCTTAACGAGCAGCAGTATGCAGCGGTGACCAGCCCGGGGGGCTACAACCTGGTGCTGGCGGGGGCGGGAACCGGCAAGACCCGGGTGATCACCTATCGGGTGGCCTGGCTGATCAGCCAGGGGGTCCCCCCCAGCGCCATCCTGCTTGCCACCTTCACCAACAAGGCGGCCGAGGAGATGGTGCTTCGGGTGGAGCGGCTGCTGGGGGGAAGGCTAAGGGGAATCATGGCGGGCACCTTCCACTCCATCGCTGCCCGCCTGCTTAGGCGCTACGGGGAGCTGATCGGCTACCGGCCCGACTACACCATCCTGGACGAGACCGACCAGGTAAGCCTCCTGCGGCGGGTGCGCGAGGAGGTGGCCAGCCGGGAGAGCGCCCGCTTCCTCCCCCGGCCCAAGTCCCTCATCACCCTCTTCTCCTACGCCATCAACACCCAAAAGAGCCTGGAGCAGGCGGTGGAGGAGAAGCTCAGCGCCGACCAGCTCACCAACCTGGCCCTGATTGAGGCAATCTTTGACCGCTACCGGGAGGTCAAGCGGGAGCAGAACCTGATGGACTTTGACGACCTGCTGGTGAATATCCTTCGCCTGCTTACCGAGCACCCGAAGGTGAGGCAGGCGCTGGCGGAGCGCTTCCAGCATGTGCTGGTGGACGAGTATCAGGATGTAAACCTCCTCCAGGCGGAGATGGTGGAGCACCTCTCCAGCGTACACGGCAACCTGTTTGTGGTGGGGGACGACGCCCAGTCCATCTACGGCTTTCGGGGAGCCGACTACACCCGCATCCAGTCCTTCCCCGACCGCTTCCCCGAGGTGACCATCTATAAGCTTGAGCGAAACTACCGCTCCCTCTCCCCCATCCTCAACCTGGCCAACGCGGTGATGGAGAGGTCGCTTTTTCGCCGCAGTGAACTTAGCAAGGTGCTCTTTGCCCACCGGCGTGAGGAGGGGGAGAAGCCGGTGCTCATCACGGTGGACGACGAGCACGACCAGGCGGAACTGGTGGCGATGATGATCCTTCGCAAGCTAAACGAGGAAAGCCTTGCTCCCCGCGACATCGCCGTCCTCTATCGCAGCCACCGCTACAGCCAGGAGCTGGAGGTGGAGCTTACTCGCCTGGGCATCCCCTACACCATCCGGGGCGGCCTCAGGTTCATGGAGCGGGCCCACATCAAGGACACCCTGGCCTTCCTCAACTTCCTCCACAACCCCCGCGACACGGTGAGCCTGGCCCGCATGCTGGAGATGGTCCCTGGAGTGGGGGTAAAGACCGTAAACCGCATCGCCGGCCTGATTCTCAGGAGCGATGACCCCTTCACCGAGTTCATTGAGCGGGGCTGGCAGGAGGGAAGCTCCAGGGCGAGGGAGGGGCTCAGGCAGGTGAGGGACCTTCTGATCCAGCTTAGGGAGATGGGGGAGAGGGGGGAGCGGCCGGGCAGGCTCATCGGCCACGTGCTTGACGAGTACTACTTGGAGGCGCTCAAGCTTCGCTACCCCAACTGGCGGGAGCGGGCGGGGGACGTGGAGCAGCTGGCCATCTTTGCCGCTCGCTTTGAGAATCTGGCCCAGTTCCTCCACGAGATCGCCCTCCACATGGGGTTTGCCGCCGAGCAGGTGGTCCAGGGGCCGGAGCCGGACACCGAGGGGAGGGTTACCCTCTCCACCATTCACCAGGCCAAGGGGCTGGAGTGGAGAGTGGTGTTTATCGTTAGCGTCAACGACCAGGTCATCCCCCACATCTACACGGTGGGCGACCCCTACGCCCACGAGGAGGAACGACGGCTGCTCTACGTGGCCATCACCCGGGCCAAGGATGAGCTCTACCTCATTGCCCCGAGCCGCCGCCTCACCCAGAACGACGATCTCTATTTGCTCAGACCCAGTCCCTTCATCAAGGAGATCCCCCGCTCCATCCTGCGGAGGGCGCGGGTAAGCTGGGAAAGCTAGCCGGCCGTCTAGCGGCGGGAAAGCATTGAGCCGATTACCCCCCTAAGCCCCTTCTTGCTTGCCCGCTTCATCAGCCGGCGCATCTCCTTAAACTGCCTGAGCATGCGGTTTACCTCCTGGACCGAGGTACCCGAGCCCAGGGCGATGCGGCGGCGGCGGCTGGCATTTAGGATCTCGGGGCGGCGGCGCTCCTCCGGGGTCATGGAGTCAAGAATGGCCAGGATGCGCCTGATCCCCTTCTCCCCCTGCTCGGCCATCTCCTCGTCTATCCTCAGCCCGGGGACCATCTGGAGTACCTTGCTAAGCGGCCCCAGGCGCCTCACCTGGAGGAGCATTGCCCGGTAGTCGTCCAGGTTGAAGCGGCCCTCTAGCAGGCGCCGCTCCATCCCCTTGGCCTCCTTGAGGTCCACCTCCTGGCGTACCTTCTCCGCCAGGCTGGCCACGTCGCCCATCCCCAGGATGCGGCTGGCCACCCGCTCGGGGTAGAAGGGCTCCAGGTCCTCCACCCGCTCGCCCACCCCCAGGTAGAGCAGGGGACGGCCGGTAACTGAGCGGATGGAGAGGGCGGCGCCGGCCCGGGCGTCGCTGTCAAACTTGGAGAGCACCACCCCGTCTATCCCCACCTGGCGGTGGAAGTTCTCTGCCGTGGTGAGGGCGTCCTGGCCGGTCATGGCGTCCACCACCAGCCAGGTGGCGTCGGGGGAGATGTGGGAGGCAAGCTCCCGAAGCTCCGCCATCATCTCCTCGTCAATGGAGAGGCGCCCGGCGGTGTCAAAGATGACCGGCCAGCGGTCCTCCCGCCTGGCCCTCTCCAGGGCGCTCCGGGCCACCTCCAAAGGGGAATCGGTCCCACCTGCATCCTCCGGGCTGTAAACCGGAACACCGATCTTTTCTCCCAAAGTGACCAGCTGGAGCACCGCCTGGGGGCGCTTGAGGTCGCAGGCCACCAGCAGGGGACGGCGGCCCAGGCGCATGAGGCGCAGGGCCAGCTTGGCAGCGGTGGTGGTTTTGCCCGAGCCCTGCAGACCCACCAGCATCAGGCGCCTGATCTCTCCCCCGGCCAGCGGTTCCTTCCCCTCTGCTGGACCACCCAGCAGGTCCACCAGCTCCTGGTAGACGATGCCCACCAGCTGCTGGACCGGGTTCAGGGACTCAACCACCCTTGAGGAGAGGGCCTTCTCCCTTATTCGGGCGGTGAACTCCTTTACCACCGGCAGGCTCACATCGGCCTCCAGCAGGGCAAGGCGAATCTCTCTCAGTCCCCGCTCCACCTCCTCGGGAGAGAGGGTGCCGCGGCGGCGAAGGCCGGCAAAGACCTCGCCCAGGCGATGCTGGAGGTTCTGGAACACGGCGCCATTCTATACCCGGGCAGGAGGGGAAGGTGGGCTTAGCCCAAACCGGCCTATCACGGTTATCATCTAAGCCAGGGCAGGATCCTATGGCATCTACCCTTCCCAGTCTGGAGCTGTGGCGGCTGCTGGTGGCACTGCTCCCCTACCGCCAGCGCAGCCACCTGAAAGGATCCATCGCCGAGCTAGAAGGGCTGGCCGAGCGCATCAGGCGGAGAGAAGCAGAATTGGAGAGGATGAACCGCAGGCTGCTCTTCCCTCCCGAGCTGCTCTCACCCCACCGGCTGGAGGAGGCCATCGCCGAGCGCAAGCGGCTGGAGAGGGAGCTGGTTGGCTTTCGCACCCAGTTTGACCATAAGCTGAGCGAGTTTATTCACCTGGTGGTAGAGGGAATGGCCCTGAGGAGGTGCGCCGAGTGCGGCCTGTTCTTTCGGCCCCGGGTCAAGGAGCACCACTTCTGCTCCCCGGCCTGCCGCAACCGCCACTGGCGGAGGGAGCGGGCGGCAAAACAGGGGGAGGCGGCTGCTAGGTAGAGGTACTCTATGGGGACCACCCGGCCAGTCTTCACCACTTCCAGCGCAGAGGAGACCCGGAGGCTGGGCAAGCTTATCGGCCAGCGCATCTCCTCCCCCATTGAGATTGACCTGATCGGACCGCTGGGGGTGGGAAAGACGGTGCTGGCCAAGGGGATCGCCCAGGGGCTGGGGATTGACCCTGACCGGGTGATCAGCCCCACCTACCTGGTCATGGAGTGCCACCAGGGCCGTCTTCCCCTCATTCACCTAGACCTTTACCGGCTGAGGAAGCGAAGCGACCTGCTCCTTCTGGGGCTGGAAGGGGAGGAGCTGGAGGGGGCGGTGGTGGTCATTGAGTGGGCCGAGCGCATCCCCCTTGAGCTGGGGCTTCCCCGCCTGGAGGTGCGCATGAGTCCCACCGATGAGGGAAAGGTAAGGATTGAGTTTTTAGCAGCCGATGAGCGAGCAGAGGAGATTATGATCGGTCTCACCGAGGAGGCTTGCCAGCCTCCCGCCTAGAATCTGGCCGCCATGATCAGAGCCACCCTGGCGAGGCCGGTAGAGGTTTCAGGTCAACCTATCTTTTCCGGCGGAGAGAGCAAGGTCAGGCTGATCCCGGCTGAAACGCCGGGCGAGGGGATCCGCTTCTTCCACCCCGGGGGGGAGAAGTTTCGCCTAAGCCCCGCCCTGCTGGGGGAGGGGAAGCACTGCACCCTGCTTGAGGGGGCGGGACTTAGGGTGGCGATGACCGAGCATCTGCTCTTTGCCCTCCTCTGCCTGGGCATCACCGACCTTGGGGTGGAGGTGGAGGGGGAGGAGCTTCCCGGTCTGGACGGCTCATCCCGCCCCTGGATTGAGGCGATGGGCGAGGCGGGCAGAGTGGAGCTGGAGGGGGAGGTCAGGCCCCTGCAGCTTGGAGTTGATCTTCGGATTGAGCTGGAGGGGGCATGCCTCATCGCCCTACCGGCGGAGGAGCTAAGGGTGGACTACATCCTCAGCCATCCCCACCCGGTGGTGGGTGATCAGTATGCCTGGGTGGGAAAGGAGACCGACCTAGCGGAAGAGATCGCCCCCGCCCGCACCTTCGTCACCACCGAGGAGGCGCGGGCGATGATTGAGCGGGGGCTGATATCTGAGCCCAACCCGGAGCATGCGGTGGTGGTGGAGGAGGGCGGCTACTCCAAAAAGCTTTACGCCCCCAACGAACCTGCCCGGCACAAGATCCTTGACCTGCTGGGTGACCTCTACACCCTGGGCCGGCCGGTGGTGGGACACCTCATCGGAATAAAGAGCGGCCACCTGCTCAACCACCGTCTGGCTCGCAGGCTGGCCGCTCTCTATCCCGGCTGACCCCGCAAAAGGAATGCCTCATCAGGGGAGGGGGAAGGGGAACTCGGGCTCGGAACGCTCCATAAACTGCTCGGGCTTCAGCTCCTGGAGCACCACCACCACCTCCTGCTGCTGGTCCTTCTTGCCGTCCCGGGCAATGAGCACCCGGATGCGGTCGCCCACCTCCTGCTGCATGATGAGGTCAATCACCTCTTTGGTGGTGGTGACCTTGGTGCCGTTGATGGCCAGGATCACATCGCCGGCCCGAATGCCCGCCTTGTCGGCGGCGCCACCCTTGGTCACCGACTGGACGAAGACTCCCTCCTTCACCTCCAGGGAGTCGTAGAGATCGGGGATGGCCTCCTTGAGGTCGGAGACGGCGATGATCATGATTCCCATGCCGGGGTAGCGTACATCGCCCCGCTCCATCAGCTGCTTGATGGTCTTCTTGACCTCGTTTATGGGGATGGCAAAGCCGATCCGGTCGGCAGCGGGGATGATGGCCTCGTTGATACCGATCACCTCGCCCTTCCAGTTGAGCAGGGGGCCGCCGCTGTTGCCCCGGTTGATGGCGGCGTCGGTCTGGATGAGGTTCTTTATTCCCCTGGGGTCTCCGGCGTTGGGGGCGTGGACCTCCTCGGTGGTGCGGCCCAGGGCGGAGATGATTCCCGCGGTGACCGTGTGCTGGAGACCAAAGGGACTTCCGATGGCGATGGCCGGCTCTCCCACCCGGAGCTTGTCGCTGTCGCCCAGGCGGGCGTAGGGGAGCTTCTTCTTGGGCTCAACCTTGATTACCGCAATGTCTTTTAGCGGGTCAGCACCCACCTTCTTCGCCTTGAGCTTGGTGCCGTCCAGGAAGGTAACGGTGATCTCGTCACCGCCGGCGATAACGTGGTAGTTGGTGACGATGTAACCGTCTTCGCTAATCACAAAGCCCGAGCCCTCACCGCGGAACTTGAAGGGGGGTTTTAGCTCCATCTTCGGTTCCAGCTCCTCGGGCAACTCAAAGAAGAAGGGGCCGAAGCGATACTGGCGCGTTCCCTCCCGGTCCTTCTTTTCGGGCAGCTCGCGGGGGGCGGGTTTCTCTTCGGCAGACTCCTCGGAACCCTCCTCACCTCCTCCGGAGACCACCTGGATGTTGACTACGAAGGGAAGGGAACGTTCGGCAAGTTCAGCGATCCAAAAGCTTCCCTCCCCGGGGGACTGGATGGTGCCGCTGGGAGCCAGGTTGGCATAGCTGAGGGCGGGGGGCGGCGAGCTGAAGCTGTTGGCCGGTCCGGAGGCCAGCCGGTTGTAGGTGGCGGCAAAGACAATGATCCCTCCAAGCAACAGTCCCAGCAGAAGAAGGCTGAGCCCCTTGAAGAAGGTAAGCTCCCGCGCCATCTGATCGCCCTCCCCCCTGGAGGGACGCCGGGGAGACGGGGCGGGGGTGGGGGAAATCCTTTCCCCCCCTCCGGAGGGAGAAACAGGGCGGCTCTCCTTGGGCTCAAAACCTTGCCTTTCCATCGCAGCTACCTCCCAACCTGAGTTGGACTAGACACCTTGCTAATTGGGATCAAACAGATATGACCAGCCCAGGACGGCTCTTGTTCAGCCATCTTCGGTAGAAGCACCCTTGACCACCCGGTCAATGGAAACTACCCGACTGAGGGCTTCCTCCACCTCACCCAGGGGAAGCATATTGGGCCCATCGCTGAGGGCGCGATCGGGGTCGGGATGGACCTCCCAGAAGAGGGCGGCGATCCCCTGGGCTACTGCGCTGAGCGATAGGGGGAGGACGAACTCACGGTCACCGCCTGAGGCCCTGCCCAACCCACCGGGACGCTGGACGGCGTGGGTGGCGTCCATCACCACCGGACAGCCCAGCCCCTTCATCACCGCCAGGGAGCGCATGTCCACCACCAGGTTCTGGTAGCCAAAGGAGGATCCCCGCTCGGTAAGAAGAATCCCCTTTGCTCCACTTTCCCTGAGCTTCTCCACCACATTTACCATCTCCCAGGGGGAGAGAAACTGGCCCTTCTTCACATTGACCGGCTTTCCGGTCCCTGCCGCCGCCACCAGCATGTCGGTCTGGCGGCAGAGGAAGGCGGGCACCTGAATTAGGTCTACCACCTCGGCCACCGGGGCGGCCTGCTCGGGCAGGTGAAAGTCGGTGGTCACCGGCACCCCCACCTCCTCCCGGACCCTGGCCAGCACCGAAAGCCCCTCTTTAAGTCCCAGCCCGCGGTAGGAGTGGATGGAGCTGCGATTGGCCTTGTCAAAGGAGCTCTTGAAGATGTAGCCCACGCTGAGGTGCTGGCAGATCTCCTTTACTGCATGGGCTACCTCAAGGCAGAGGGATGCGGATTCAATCACGCAGGGGCCGGCGATGAGCACCAGGGGCAGGTGGTTGGCCAATTTGAGATCTCCCACGCTGACCGTGGGGGCAGGCTGATGGCTGGTCATCTCGGCGCTCAGTTACCGTCAGGTCCGGCCCCTTCACCCACGCCCGGCGGACCTCCCGCAGGTGGGGTGAAGCTCTCCACGAACCGCTGCCTGAACTGGTTGACCAGGGTAGTGAGTTCGCTTCGCTCCTGCGGGGTCAGGCTGGGGCCCAGGCGGGCAATCACCCAGTCCAGGTAGTCAATCGCCAGGCTGGCACGGGCAGGATCCCGCTCAACCATCCTGGTTCGGGGGTTGGGAACCATGCCGAGGTAGATCTGGGCAAGTATTACCGCCTGCTGGAGAGCACCCAAAAGCACCCCCTCAATGCCCGACTGGACGATCATCTCCAGCACCCGCTGGCTCTCCGCTATGGCCTCCTCGGCCTCGGAAGAGGGCTGTCCGCCGGCGGTCGGGGGAGGTGAGGGTGGTGTCTCCTTCTTAGCAGCCTCCTTCGCCCCGGCCTCGGGAGCAGGCTGCTTCTCTGCCTTAGGCTGCTCGGCCGTTTCGCCCGCCGCCTCTGCCTTTCCCTCCTCCTCGCTGTCCAGGCTCTCAATCAGC
>JALSIF010000210.1 GCA_026981635.1 bacterium
CACCCAGACCCCGTAGGCCTTTGCGATCTCGGCGTCGGGGTCGCTTAGCAGGGGAAACCTGAGGTTGTACTTGCTGGCAAAGTTCTGGTGGCTCCTTATGGAATCCTTGCTTACCCCCACCACCTCAGCACCGAGCTTTCTTATCTCATCAATCGTCTCGGTAAAACCCACCGCCTCACGGGTACATCCCGGGGTGTTGTCCTTGGGATAGAAGTAGAGCACCACCCACTTCCCCCGGAGGTCTTTCAGGGAGAGGGTCTCGCTGTCTGCTCCGAAGACCGGGGCCTCAAAGTCGGGAGCCTTATCGCCTGGCTGGGGCATGCTCATGGTCTTATCTCCTTGACCTGGGGTTTGGTAAGTTCAGCTCTAACCATGATAGTCCCTCCATCAGGTGGGCAGGAGAGGGGCAGGGGGGCGGGCGGCGACCTTTTGTCAAGCGACCTCTTTGTCCGCCTGCAAGCTGGGGCTACCCTGGAGGAGCTGAGGGAGTTTCTCCTCGCCCTCCCGGCGGGGATTGAGCGGATCTGCCTGGTGGCCGAGCAGGGGGAGGGGTTTGACCAGGCGGAGCTTGCCGGCCTGGTCCAGCGGGTGCGGGCCGCCTCGGTGGTCACCCCGGTGGAGGTGATGGTGGGCTACCTGGGCTACCTGGAGAACCCTCAGGGGGAGGTGGCCGGCCTTGAGCCCAAGGGGAACCGCTTCCTCTTTGACCTCATCTACCTGACCCTCTCTCCCAGCCTGCGGGAGAGGGCAGGGGAGGAGGGCCACCGGCTGGTCTTTGCCACCTTGCTTTCGGCGGTAAACCTCTGGGAGTCTGTGGTGCTGGTGGACCCCTTTGCCGGACTGCCGGCGGAGGAGTCGCTGCCGGAGCTGGCGCTGGCTCCCCTGGTGGAGAGCGCCCACACCTGGAACGGGGTCTTTCTGCTCATGGCCCATCCCCCATCACCCAGCCCCCTCCACGCCCGTCAGCTGGCCAGGCTGGGGGCCAGCCTGGTGCTGGGAAGTGGGGCCGAGACCCCTGAGCGGGTGGGCAGGTTTGGCCCCTGGGTGGAGTTGGTGGAGGAAGTGGCCAGGGCAAAAGCCGGGGGTGGTGGCTGAGGTGTCTGCGGAAGGAGGGAGCCTCATTGCGGTGGGGGATCTGGGCAGCAACTCCTTCAAGTTCCTCATCGCTAGGCCCAGCTCCCCCGGCGAGCCCCCAGCGGTGGTCAGGGACTGGCTGGTGGTCACCCGGCTGAGCCAGGGGATGAGCCTAGAGGAGGGCTTTTCCCCCGACGCCATGGAGCGCTCGGTTCTGGCCCTGGAAGGCTTCTTCCGTGAGGTGGAGGAGTGGAGCGTTCCCCGCGAACAGACATTCCTCATCGCCACCGAAGCGGTGCGCTCCAATCCCAAGGGCCTAAGCGGACTTCGGCACCTGATCCGGGAGCGCTTCGGGGTGGGTATCAGGGTGCTCTCGGAGAGGGAGGAGGCGGAGCTGGCCTTCGGGGCGGCGAGGCTGGCTTTTCCCAAACTGGCCTGCGCTTTTGACCTGGGGGGCGGATCGCTGGATGCGGCCTGGCGGGAGGGGGAAGGGCTTAGGACCCTCAGCGTAAAGGTTGGGGTGAGGGTGGTGGCCGACCGGGGCGGTGCAAGGCCGCCCATGGAGCTTGAGCGGGCAAAGCGCATCAGGGACGAGCTGGCCAGGCTGCTTGCTGAGAGGCTCGCTCCCCTGGGCATGGTTCCCCTGCCCTGCGCCCTGCTTGGGGGGACGGCCACCACCCTGGTCCAGCTAAAGGAGCGAAAGCTCATCGGACAGCTCGGCTACCCCCTGCGGGTAGTGCTAAGCCAGAGTGATGTATGGCGCCAGGTTGAGTTCCTTTCCGGCCACACCGAGGAGGAGATCGCCGCCACCGGCTTCGTCCACCCTAAGCGGACCGACGTGATCCTGGCCGGGGCGCTGATAGTTGCCGCCCTGCTGGAGGCGCTGGATCTCATGAGCCTTCTGGTCACCGACCTAGGCATCCGCCACATGGTGGCCGCCCGGGGCGGTATCTAGCCGCATTGATAAGATGGGAGGGCTAACTTCCAGGCTCCAGGAGGCGGACCATGGCCAAGGTGGTAGCTGACGCGATTGAG
>JALSIF010000211.1 GCA_026981635.1 bacterium
GTGAAACTCTTTGCGGTCTGGTTGTTGACCAGGTGAACCCTGCCTGGCTCAATGGCCCTCACCTCGGTGTTGAAGTGGGCGGTGATGGCCCCCTCCTTGATGCGGTTCTCTATGTCTGGCCGAATCCAGTACTTGAGGGACTGGCCCAGTTCGCTTCGCCGGTGGACCAGGGTGACCTCAGCGCCGTTTCGGTAGAGCTCCAGGGCCGCCTCCACCGCCGAGTTCTGCCCCCCCACGATGACCACCCGCTTACCGTAGTAGGGGTGGGGCGAGTCGTAGTAGTGGGAGACGTGGGGCAGGTCCTCCCCCGGCACCCCGAGCAGGTTCGGGTTGTCGTAGTAGCCGACGGCCACCACCACCCGCCGGCAGGGAATGGTGGGATGGGCAGGGCTTTCGGTGTGGACCAGAAAGTTTCCCTCCTCTCCTTCTATCCCCACCACCGGCGTATCGGTGAGCACCCTGAGCCGGTGGGCGCGCACCACCCCCCGGTAGTAGTGGAGGGCCTGGATGCGGTTGGGCTTAATCTCGGGGACGGCGAAGGGGATGCCGCCGATCTCCAGCAAGGCCCGGTCGGTAAAGAAGACCATCTCCTCGGGGAAGTGATAGATGGAGTTAACGATGGTCCCTTTGTCCACCACCAGGTGGCTGAAGCCCGCCTGTTTTAGGGCGATGGCGGCGGCCAGGCCGGCCGGCCCCGCCCCGATGATTACGAAGTCCACCGCCTGGGGGGTGGAAATTGCTCTGTTTTGGCTACCCATGGACTGCCTTATATACCAGAGTGGGTCCCATTTTCACCCACCTTTTTTTCCGCTTGCTTGGACGCAGGGCATGGCGGGCTAAACTCTGACCAGAGGAAGACTGGGTTGGAGGAGAGGACCATGGAAAAGTCACCGGCAAAACTTAAAGAGGTCTCACGGGTTGGTGACCGCCCCCTGATTATCGGAGGTGTCCCTAGGGAGACCGGCCAGTGGCTGGAGGTGAAAAACCCCCACACCGGCGAGCTGGTCGGCCGGGTGGCGGTGGCCACCGAGAAGGAGGTGGAGCTTGCCACCAAAACTACCCAGCAGGCTCTGCGGGTGACCGAACGGCTGCCCGGCTGGCGGCGGATTGAGATCCTCCACGCCATTGCCGATCTCATCGCCGAGCACCGCGAGGAGCTGGCCGAGCTGATTACCGCTGAGGTGGCCAAGCCCATTGACCTCAGCCGCGGCGAGGCGGACCGGGCGGTGGACACCTTCCGCTTCGCCGCCGCCGAGCTGGCCGCCCTGCGTGGGGAGCAGGTCCCCCTTGATTTGGCCCGCCGGGGGGAGGGCAAGTCCGCTATGACCATCCGTGTGTCGGTGGGGCCAGTTTTGGCCATCACCCCCTTCAACTTCCCCTTAAACCTGGTGGCCCACAAGCTGGCCCCCGCCATCGCCGCCGGCTGCCCCATCCTCATCAAGCCCACCCCCAAGGCCCCCTTCACCTGCCTCCGGCTGGCCGAGCTGGTGCTTCAGGCGGGCTGGCCCCCCGAGGCCCTCTCGGTGCTGGTCTGCTCCAATGAGCTTGCCCGCCGCCTGGTGGCCGACCGCCGCTTCCGCCTGTTTACCTTCACCGGCTCCAACAAGGTGGGCTGGGAGCTCAGGAACCTGGCCGACCGCAAGAAGGTGATCCTGGAGCTGGGGGGAGATGCGGCGGTGATCGTCTCCCCCGACGCGCCCGACTGGGAGCGGGTAATTGCCCGCCTCGCCCTGGGTGCCTTCGCCTATTCGGGCCAGGTCTGCATCTCGGTCCAGCGGGTCTTTGCCCACCGCTCCATCTACCAGCGCCTGGTGGACGACCTTGTCGCCTACACCCAGGACAAGGTGAGGGTGGGGGCGCCCGACGAGGAAGGGGTGCTGGTTAGCTCGCTCATTGACGACGGCGCCGCAAATCGTGTGCAAAGCTGGGTGGAGGATGCGGTGGCGAAGGGGGCCCGGCTCCACTGCGGCGGCCACCGCCAGGGGCGCCTGTTTGACCCCATGGTGCTGACCGACCTTCCCCAGGAGACCCCCCTCGCCTGCGAGGAGGCCTTTGCCCCACTGGTGGTGGTCTTCCCCTACGACGAGCTGGAGGAGGCCTTCTACCTGGTAAACCGCAGCCCCTTCGGCCTGCAGGCGGGGATCTTTACCCAGAGCCTCTCCGCCGCCCACCGCGCCCTGCGGGAGCTTCGGGTGGGGGCGGTGGTGGTAAACGACATCCCCACCTTCCGGGTGGACAACATGCCCTACGGCGGAGAAAAGGAGTCGGGCCTGGGCCGGGAGGGCCTGCGCTACGCCTTGGAGGAGTACACCGAGCCGCGGCTGATGGTGATAGACCTCTCCAGCTAGCTCAGCGGCTCATTACTCGCTCCGCCGCCCGATACTGGATCGCCTCCGCCACGTGGCTCACCCTGATGTGCTCGCTTCCCTCCAGGTCGGCGATGGTGCGGGCCACCTTCTTGATCCGCTGGTAGGCCCGGGCCGACAGCCCCAGCCGGTCAACCGCCCGGGTAAGCAGGTTGAGTCCCGCCTCGTCCAGCAGGCAGAAGCGGTCCACCAACCGCCCGCTGAGGTGGGCGTTGCAGGAGATGCCCAGCCCCCGGTAGCGCTCAAGCTGGATCTGGCGCGCCCGGCTCACCCGCTCACGGATGGAGGCGCTGGGCTCGCCAAACTGGGGTAGCTCCTCCTCGGCCAGGGCCACCGCCGCCGGCTCCTCGCTGGGGGAACTTACCTCCTGCGGGGCGGGGGAGGGGGACTCGCCCCGGACCCGCTCACCCCGGGCCAGCTTCTCCACCTCCAGCCGGGCCACCTCAATGACGATGTCAATCCGGTCCATGAGCGGCCCCGACAGTCGTTTCCAGTAGCGGCGGATCTGGCTCTCCCCGCAGCGGCACTCCTTCATCGGGTCGCCCAGAAAGCCGCAGGGGCAGGGGTTGGTCGCCCCCACCAGCAGGAAGCGGCAGGGGAAGGTGAGGGTCATGTTGGCCCTGGAGATGGTCACCACCCCGTCCTCCAGCGGCTGGCGCATGATCTCCAGGGCGGAGCGGGGAAACTCCAGCATCTCGTCCAAAAAGAGCACCCCGTGGTGGGCAAGGGAGACCTCCCCCGGCTTGGGGATGGTTCCCCCGCCCACCAGGCCGGGCAGGCTCACCGTGTGGTGGGGTGCCCGGAAGGGCCGGCTGCGGATCAGTCCCCCCTTGTGGGAGAGCAGGCCGCTTACTGAGTAGATGCGGGTTACCTCCAGCGCTTCCTCCACCGTCAGCGGGGGCAGGATGGTGGGCAGGCGGCGGGCCAGCATGGTCTTGCCCGAGCCGGGCGGCCCGATCATGAGCAGGTTGTGGTGGCCGGCGGCGGCGATCTCCAGCGCCCGCTTGGCGTGCTCCTGGCCCCTCACCTCGGCAAAGTCCACCCCGTTTGAGGCGGGAAGCTCAAACTCGCCGAGTTCGGTCACCGGCTCCGGGCAGAGCTTCAGGTTTCCCCTCAGCCACTGGACCACCTCGGCAAGGTGGGAGACGCCAAAGACCTCAATCCCCGGGATCATGGCCGCCTCGCGGGCGTTCCCCTTGGGCACCACCACCCCCTTAAGGCCCATCTCGCGGGCCTTCATCACCACCGGAAGCACCCCGGCCACCGACCTCACCTGCCCGTCAAGGCCGAGCTCACCGACGAGCATGAGCTCCGAAAGCCTCTCTTGGGGAAGCTGGAAGTTTGCCGCCAGCACCCCCACCGCAATGGGCAGGTCAAAGCCCGGCCCGTCCTTCATCAGGTCGGCCGGCGCCAGGTTCACCACGATGTGGGCCTGGGGAAACTCCAGATCGCTGTTTCTGATGGCGCTCTCCACCCGCTCCTGGCTCTCCCGGAGCGCCTTGCCCGGTAGGCCCACCAGGTGGAAGGCCACCGTCTGGGTGGTTATGTCCACCTCCACCCTGACGTGGAAGGCGTCAAGCCCGATCACCGTCGCACTGTTCACGCTGGCAAGCATCTCCTGTCCCTCCTCACTTGGGTCTTCCTAAGTTGCCCGGGACTCCTCGCGGAAGGCGTTTTCAATCAGCCGAACCCTGGGCAGGTCAAGGGGGCCCTTCCCGAAGTCCACCTCCACCAGGTCAAAGCGCAGGGTGCGGCCGGCGAAAGGGGGACGGCGGGCGAGGCGGCGGGCAAGCCTAATCAGCTGTTTACGCTTTTTCTCTCCCACCCTGACCAGGGCGGGGACGATCGCCCGGTAGGAGCTCTTTACCTCCACCACGCACACGGTGGCGCCCCTAAAGGCGATCAGGTCAATCTCACCACCTCCCACCCTGAGGTTTCGGCGCAGCCCCCGGTAGCCGGCCGAGTAGAGCTTGACCAGGGCCACCGCCTCGCCCAGCCTGCCCACCCTTTGGTGGTCGGCCCTCCCCAGGAGGAGGACCTTCCCTGCCCAGGCTGCCAGTTCAGCTATCATCCCTTCCTCCCGCTCTGGTCCACTGCTATACATATGTATAGCACATCCGTCACCTCTTGTCAAGGCTTGGGGAGGAAGAAAGTTTCCCCTCCCTCCCAGGGTTAGAATGGGGCCATGGCCCAGTACATTCTCAGCGTCCTGATGACGGTTGCTCTGCTCATCGCCGGCGGAAGCGCCGACACCGGCACCCTCTCCCAAGCGGTTCAGCAGAAACTCGCTGACCGGGTGGGCAAGGTGGAGGTCTACTTCCTGCCCCCTGATTACCAGGTCCCCCTAATCCGTGAGGAGACCACCAGCTCTGACCAGAAAGCCGACAGTTCGGCAGAAGGTGGGTTGGAAAGTGAAGGTGAGAAGAGCTCCTTTGTCCCCCCGCCCCCACCCAAGCCTTCGGAGGACGGGACGGTTGAGGGGACCATCCTTGCCCGCTTCACCGACCTCTACATCAAGCCCATCCTCTTTGAGCGGGCCGAGCTGGTGATGCAGAAGGTCAGGGTGGTTCCCGATGAGGAAAGACCCCTGCGCTCCATGGGCCGGGTGGTCTGGCAGCTTGAGGTCTCCCAGGAGCGCATTGAGCAGGGGTTCAAGGAGCGGGTGAAGAAGGCCGGAGTAAGCAAGGTGGAGATCACCCCCGAGGGACTAAGCCTGAGCGGCCGGTTGAAACTGGGTTTCCTCTCCATCCCCTATCGCCTGAAGGGAAAGCTAGTAAGCTCCGAGGAGGGCAGGCTGGTCATCTTTGACGCCACCGAGGTCCGCCTGCTTGGGATGGGGACCCCCGAGGTGGTGGAGCAAAAGGTTGAGGAGCGCCTCAATCCCATCATTGACTTTGACGAGCGCCTAAAGGAAGAGGAACAGGACCTTAGGGTGCTGGAGGAGGGGACGGGCCGAAAGCTTAGGCCCCGGGTAAGAAAGATTGAGCTCGGGGACGGGGAGATCAGCTTTACCGGCGAGGGCTAGTCCGGCTTGGCTCTGCTCTACCTCCTGCTTGGTGCCCACGTGCTCATCTCTGCCGGTACCTACGTCATCGCCAAATATGGCCTGGCCGAGATCGGCCCGCTCACCTTTGCCGTCCTCCGCTTCTCCTTAAGCGCCAGTTTCGTCACTTTGCTTACTGTCCTCATGGGCAGGCTGGTCTTTCCCGCCCGCCGCGACCTTCCTGCCCTGGTCCTGCTTGGCTTCGTGGGCTATCCCCTAAACCAGCTCCTCTTCCTCATCGGCATCACCCAGGCCCCACCGGTCCACGCCGCCCTGCTCTACTCCTTCACTCCCATCGCGGTGCTGATCATCGCCCGCCTAACCATCGGTGAGCCCATCACCCCGCCCAAGGTGGGTGGCATCCTCCTTGCCCTGAGCGGGGCCTACCTGGTGCTGATGGAGCCGGCCTGGCGCCAGGGGGTGGATGGGCTGGCCGAGATGGTGGCGAGGACCGCCCAGGTCTTCCAGCTCACCAGTAGCGCCATCCAGGGCGACCTGATCATCCTTGCCGGGGTGATGGCCTGGTCCTTCTACACCGTGCTGGGAAAGCCCCTCATCCAGCGCTACGGCACCCTCTCCACCACCGCCTTCGCCCAGCTCATCGGCCTGGCCATGATCATCCCGGTGACGGTGGTGGTGATGTGGGCCCTTCCTCAGCTTCGCTCCCCCTTCATCTTTCCCCTCCCCGCCCTGGGAGTGGAGAGGCTGGATCCGGCTGCCATCTCCCCCCTGGCCTGGACCAGCCTGGCCTACCTGGGCATCCTCACCTCGGGGGGCGCCTACCTCATCTGGTATTTCCTCATCCGCCGCCTGGACACCACCAAGGTGGCCGTCTCCATCAACCTCCAGCCCGCCGCCACCGTTGCCCTCTCCTACCTTTTCTGGCAGCGGGAGCCCTTCACCCCCATCTTCTTCCTCGGCCTGGCCCTGGCCGGCCTGGGGGTCTACATGACCCAGCGGGGCTAGGGTAGGGGAACCGCCCATTCTCCCTGCCGGTCATAATGCCTGGGATGAAAGGCGACCGCCCAGTCCCCCTGGCCCTTGCCCTGGCCCTGCTCCTCTTTGGCCTCCTCATCCTGCCCGGGCTGATGAGCGCCCGCCGGGAGCGCTTCTCCCACCGGCTCACCGCCAGCCAGATTGAGGTGGCCAAGTTCAGTGAGGTGCTAACCCTCTCCGCCCAGGGTCCGGTAAAGCTGGTCACCGCTTGGGGAGAGCGGCTGGAGGCGGGCAGGGCGGTGGTTCGGCTTGAGGCGGTGATGCCCGAGCTGGACGAGCTCGCCAGCTCCAAAATGGCTGGCAACCGGCTGGCCCGTGAGGTGGCCAAGCTCATGGCCAGCCGGCTGATAGACCTCACCCTGACCGACGGCATCACCTACCACTACCAGTCGGTTGATGCCTCCGCCGGCCGGGCCTACGCTCAGGGGGAGGCCAGGCAGTGGAGGTTGGAGGGGAAGGTGCGGGTAAGCTACCAGACCACCTCCGGGGTGGTGGAACTATCCGCAAACTACGGCACCATCCACGCCGACCGCAGGACCATTGAGCTTGTCTCTCCTCAGGGGAGCATCCATTCCGGCGAAGGCAGGGCCGAGCTATCCGGCAGGCAGCTCTCCTTTCCCTTTGAGCTTGACCGCTTCACCGTGGAGCAGGGCAGGTTGGACTTCTGGCGCCAGGGGGAACATCTCACCCTGGAGGCGGAGCAGGTTGAGCTCGTCCGGCAGGGCAGGGAGGACAGGCTTATTGCCGAGGGCAAGGTGAGCCTAAAGCTTCGCGACCTTGCCGTAAGTTGCGCAAAGCTCACGGTTGAGTTTCCCGCCCGCCGGGCAGTGGCTGAGGGTGGGGTGGTGATCTCCGGTGCCCAGGGCAGCACCCGCGCCCGGTCGGTGGTAATTGACTTCTCCGGCCCCGAGGTGGAGCTTTCCTTCCTCGGCCAGGAGGAGACCATCATCAACCTGGACTAGCCCTTCCCCTTCTCCATCAGCTCCACCAGCCACCCGGCAGTAAGCTCCGCCGCCCGGCTGGCCTCAAGCACCACCTCCTTCCCTCTCTCTCCGGCCTGCCTGAAATCATCCGGACTTCTGAGGAAGCGGGCCAGCTCCCTTTCTAACTCTCCTTCGTCGCTCACCTTAACCAGCGCGCCCACCTGGGACAGCTTGGTTGCCTCTTCTTGAACGCTTGCCAGGTTAGGGCCTGCCATGAGTGGTACCCCGAACTGGGCCGCCTCGTAGAGGTTGTGCCCTCCGATGCGGGGGTGAAAGCTCCCCCCCATCACCACCAGACTGGCTAGGGGATAGAGCCTCGCCAAGTGCCCGATGGTATCCACCAGGAGCACCCGCTCCTCCTCACCCCCACCGGAGCCGGTGACCTTGCCTGCAAGGATTTCTGATAGGCAGGCCCAGCGCAGGTTGAAGCGCTCCATGAGAAGCCGTTTAAGCTCCTCGCTTCGCTCCGGGTGGCGGGGTGCTAGCACCACCCTGACCGGTCGTCCAACCTGCCTTTCCGCCTCCATTAGGGCAGCGAGGATCAGGGACTCCTCACAGGCCTCCTTGCCGCTGGGCAGAGGGTGGGTGGATGCGACTGCCACGATGGGGATCTCTCGTCCATCTGTCCAGCCCATGGCTCCAAGGACAAGAGAAAGGAACTCCTGGTCCACTTGCTCCGGCAGGCGCGAATACTTGGTGTTGCCCGAGACCCGGATCTTTGCGCCGCTGCCGAGGAGTTTGCTGAAGGCTTCCGCCATCGCCTCGTTCTGGGCGATGATTAGGTCAAACAGCCCGTAGAGCTCCCGGCTGAAGCGCCTCTTTAGGGGCCCCCGCTTGGTCCTCAGGAAAATGCGGGCGTTGGCCAGTGCCCTGGGCACCCCCATCCGGCCCAGGCGCAGGAGAAGGTTGGGCCAGGCCTCCGCCTCAAAGGAGACGAACAGGGTGGGCCTCACTCTGGTGAAGAACCTTCCCAGGGTCCGCGGCAGGTCAAGGGGAAAGTAGGCCTCTACTGCCCCCAGCCCCGCCGCCTCCTCCCCCAGGACCTTCCTGCCGGTGGGGGTGGTGGTGGTGATAAGTAGGGTGGTCTCAGGCCTTAGCCTTAGAAGCTCCCTTGCCACCGGCATCAGCGCCCGAACTTCGCCTACGCTTACCCCGTGGAGCCAGATCAGGGGCCTTCCCGGGGGAAGCTCTGGCAGCTTTCTTGCGCTCCGCTCGGCGAATCCCTCTCCGAGCTTTGGGTGGGAAGAGGCCCAGGCAAGCACCAGGGGCTCGGCAAGCCAGGTAAGGAGGGTGTAGAGGCGAATGAGCACGGGGCGATTTTAGGCCCTGCCCTGGGTCAGCTTTCCGGCTCCTCCACCACCACCACGACCACCGCGTGGCTGCGGTGGTGGGAGATGGTGAGGTGGACTTCCCAGCCCAGCCGCTCCATCTTCTCCCTCAGTGCACCGTGAAACCTGAAGTAGGGCATTCCTGAGTCGTAATGACAGACCTCAAGCTCCCTGGCCCGGAAGCGCAGGTTGGTTGCCTTGAAGAAGGCCTCCCGGGCAGCAAAGCAGGCGGCAAGGTGCTGGTAGGGGTGCTTTCGGTTGCGAAAGGACCACTCCCGCTCCCCCTCGCTGAACATCCGCTCAAGGAACCGGGGGTTTTCCCGGCATACCTTGGCCACCCGCTCTATTTCAATGAGGTCAACCCCGATGCCGATGATCAAGGCTCCACTCCGCCCTAGGCCACTCCCTCCAGTTCGGCAAACTGGGGCAGCTCGCCGATCACCTCACGACCAATCACCAGCCGCTGGATCTCACTGGTCCCCTCGCCGATGGTGCAGAGCTTGGCGTCGCGGTAGATGCGCTCCACCTCATACTCCTTGGTGTAGCCGTAGCCGCCGTGGATCTGGATCGCCTTGTGACAGACCCACAGGGTGTTCTCGCTGGCGAAGTACTTGGCCATGGCGCACTCCTTGGTTGCCTTCTCCCCCTTATCGCGAAGATATGCGGCGTGGTAGACCAAAAGCTGGCTTGCCTCAATGCGGGTGGCCATTTCTGCCAGGTAGTCGCGGATGGTGTCAAAGCCGGCGATGGGGCGGCCGAAGGCGCTGCGCTCCTTGGCGTACTTGAGCGCCCGCTCAAAGGCGGCCCTGGCTAGGCCCACCGCCATCGCCCCGATGATCACCCGACCCGAGTCCAGGGTGGTCATGAAGTTCCTGAAGCCTTCCCCCTCCTCGCCCAGCCGGTTCTCCACCGGCACCTTCACATTCTCCAGGAAGATCTGGCTGGTCTGGCTGGCCCTCAGGCCCAGCTTGTCCTCGTCCTTGCCGTGGGTGATGCCCGCAAAGCCTTTCTCCAGGATGAAGCTGGTGATCCCCTTGGTGCCGGGGGCGTCCGAGGTCTTGGCGGTGATCACCATCACATCGGCGCTGCCCCCGTTGGTCATCCACATCTTGGTCCCGTTGATGACGTAGTAGTCCCCCTCGCGCACCGCCCGAGTCTGGGTGGCGGCGGCGTCGCTTCCCGCCTGGGGCTCACTGAGGCCAAAGGCCCCTAGCCACTCCCCGCTGCACAGCTTGGGCAGGTACTTCTGCTTCTGCTCCTCGGTGCCGAAGCGGTAGATGGGATAGCAGCAGAGGGAGAGATGCGCCGCCAGAGTGAGGGCGGTGGAGCCACAGCCCCGCGCCACCTCCTCCATGGCGATGGCAAAGGCGGTTAGATCCATCCCCATCCCGCCATACTCCTCCGGGATGTGGATGCCGGTCAGGCCCAGCTCGGCCATCGCCTTGAAGTTCTCCCAGGGAAACTCCCCGCTCTCGTCAAGCTCTCTAGCCCGGGGCGCCAGCACCTCGTCGGAGAACTCGGCCACCATCTCCCTGAGCATGCGGTGCTCGTCTTTGAAGAAGGGAAGGTCAATGCTCATGGCTCCTCACCCACTCATAACTAGGCCTGGATTTCCCGCCGGGGCGGGGCTTCCGATGATATCAGGCTCCCCCTCTGCTCCTAGTCTGCCGCCTTGAGGTAGAAGTGGCGCTTCTTGCCCAGGGAGAGGAGGTAGCTCTGGCGGGCAGGGATCTCCTGGGCGGGGCTCTCCACCGGAACCAGCTCCCCTGGCCGGCCCTCCTCTACCTTGCGAAGCCTCACCGCCCCCTGGCGGATGAGTCGCTCAAGCTCCTTGGCGCTGCCGATCTTGCCGTGCTCGCGGAGCACCTGCTTCAGGGTAAAGCTTTCCGCCCGGGGCAGGGGGATGGTGAGCTCCGGGTCGTCAATCACCGCCGAGAGGTCGTGTTCCAGGAAGCGTTTGGCGATGCGGGCCGCCGCCTCCTCCACCTCTTCTTTGGGGTGGAAGCGGCGGGCGATCTCTTCGGCCAGGGAAAGCTTCTTCCGGATGGCCGCCTCCCCCCGAAGGCTTCCCGACGAGAGCCCCTCCTCAATCCTTTTTATCTCCTCCCTCGGCCAGTCGGTGAGTAGCTCCGCATAGCTTGGCATCAGCCGGTCGGGCAGGTTCATCAGCTTGTCAAGCATCATCTCCGCCGGCTCGGTTAGGGCGACGAAGTTGCCCTCGCTCTTGCTCATCTTCTTCTCCCCGTCAATCCCCACCAAAAGCGGCAGGGTGATCACCACCTGGGGGGGCTCTCCGAAGTGGCGCTGGATGTCCCGGCCCACCAGCAGGTTGAATTCCTGGTCGGTCCCGCCAAGCTCAACATCTGCTTCCACCGCCACCGAGTCGTAGCCCTGCATCAGGCAGTAGAGAAACTCGTGCAGGCTGATGGGGATGCCCGCCCGGAAGCGCTCCTGGTAGTCGTTTCGCTCAAGCAGCCGGGCAACTGTAATGGTGCTGGCAAGCTCAATCACCTGCCGGAGCCTAAGCTCGTCCAGCCATTCCGAATTGAAGCGGAGCTCAAAGTTCTTCTCGGTGTCAAGCACCAGCCCAGCCTGCTCCACGTAGGTCTTAGCGTTCTTCTCCACCTCTTCTCGGGTAAGCATGGGGCGGGTGCTCTTTTTCCCCGAAGGGTCGCCGATCATGGCGGTGAAGTCGCCGATGATGAGCACCGCCGTGTGCCCCAGGGCCTGGAAGTGGGCAAGCTTTGATAGCACCACCGCATGCCCCAGGTGCAGGTCGGGGTAGGTAGGGTCCACCCCCAGCTTCACCCTGAGCGGCCGCCCCTCCTTCTGGGCGAGGGCAAGCTTCTCGGCCAGGGCCTCCTCGCTGGGCAGCACCTTGGCCACTCCGCGAAGAAGCAGGTCAAGCTCCTTTTCCACCGCCTCTCCCATGGGCCTCTGGAATATAGCAGTAGCCCGCTCTCAGGGAAGTTGCCGGGTGACCAAAACTCCGCCCGGCCAAGTAGTATTGACATGTTGGCTGAGGAGTCTGGACAGGCGACCGAGAGCGAGCGGGTTGACCCCGGCTTCGTGCGCGCCCTGTTTGACCGCATCGCGCCGGTCTACGACCCCATGAACCTGCTTATAAGCTTTGGCCTAAACCACCGCTGGAAGCGGGCCACGGTGAGACTTGCCGGCACCGCCACCCCGGGGGCGAGGGTGCTTGACCTCTGCTGCGGCTCCGGTGATCTCGCCCTGATTTCGGCCCGGCTGGTTGGCCCGGGGGGCAGGGTGGTGGGACTGGACTTCAGCCCCCGCATGCTTGAGGTCTTCCGCCGCCGCCTTGCCCGCCTATCCAGGGAAGGGAAGGGGGCAGTTCTCGCTCCCGTTGAGCTGGTGATGGGGGATGCCACCGACCTCTCCGCCTTTCCCGAGGCAAGCTTTAACCTCATCACCATCGGCTTTGGGTTGAGAAACCTGGCCGACCCGGAGGCCTGCCTCAGGGAGAGCCTGAGGGTGCTTCGGCCGGGCGGTGCCATGTCCATCCTGGACCTTTCCAAACCGGTCCACCCCCTGATCTATCCCGGCTACCTGGTCCACATGTGGGTGGTGCTTCCCATCCTCTCCACCCTCACCACCGGAAGTCCTAAAAACTACCTCTGGCTGGTGCGCTCCCTGGGCCGCTTTCCCGACCGGGAGGGGCTGAAAAGGATGATGGAATCGGTCGGTTTTGTTAAGGTTTCAGTCCACCCCCTGGCTGGTGGGGTTGCCGCCATCCATGTGGGGAGGAAACCTGGTTAGGATCGCTCATGGGACGCTCGGGAGAGAAAAGTCGCCAGGGGATCCCCTACTCCACCGTTCTCCGCCTGGCCAGCTACCTTCGCACCCTGGAGTGGCTCAGCATGCTCGGGGTGACCACCGTCTCCTCGGAGGAGCTGGCCCGCCAGGTGGGAGTAAACAGCTACCTGGTGCGCAAGGACCTGAGCTACTTCGGCGAGTTTGGGGTACGCGGCTTTGGCTACCCGGTAGGCGACCTCATCGCCGTGTTAAGGGAGATCCTGGACCTCAACCGCGACCACTACGCCGTCCTGGTTGGGGTGGGCAACCTGGGCCGGGCACTGGTCCGCTACTACGGGTTTGCCCGCGAGGGCTTCAAGCTTTCGGCAGTGTTTGACTCAAGTCCACGCAAGATAGGCACCCGCTTCAATGGACACCAGGTTAGGCCGGTGGGTGAGCTGGTGGACTACCTGCGTTCGGCCGACCCGCCGGTGGAGCTGGGCATCATCACCGTTCCCGCCATGGCCGCCCAGTTTGTGGGAGATCTCATGGTGGTGGGAGGGGTAAAGGGCATTCTCAACTTTTCTCCCGTCCGCCTGCAGGTCCCCGGCCACATCCACCTGCTCAACGTGGACCTGGTTTCCCACCTTGAGGTGCTGAGCTTTTACATCGCCCGGGAGCGTCCCTTCTCCCTGCCGGCAGGCAGGTCAACCGCCGGATGATCCCTCCTCACTCCGGCCCATATAATGGGGCCGGGAGGGAGAGCAGGTGATGCCGATTCCCAGCATGCGCGAGCTTAGGATCGTCGCTGGCAACGCCAACCCCGATCTCGCCCGCTCCATCTGCCGTGAGCTGGATACTGAGCTGGGTGCCCTGGAGGTGGGCAGGTTTTCCGACGGGGAGATCCAGGTGACCATAAACGAGAGCATCCGTGGGCTGGACGTCTTCGTGGTCCAGTCCACCTGCCCGCCGGTAAACGAAAACCTGATGGAGCTGCTCATCATGGTGGACGCCCTGCGCCGGGCCTCTGCCCGCCAGATCAACCTGGTCATCCCCTACTACGGCTACGCCCGCCAGGACAAGAAGGTTGCCCCCCGCGAGCCCATCAGCGCCCGGCTGGTGGCCAATTTGATTGAGGCGGCAGGGGCCGACCGGGTCCTCTCCATGGACCTCCACTCCCCCGCCATCCAGGGCTTCTTCAACTTCCCGGTTGACCACCTTACCGCCCAGAACCTGTTTATTGAGGTAATTGAGAAGGAAATCCTCGCCCAGAAGGGGCTCAGCCACGACGAGATCGTCATCGTGAGCCCCGATGTGAACGGGGTGGCACGGGCCAGCCGGGTCTCCTCCAAGCTCAACTGCGACCTGGCCATCGTGGCCAAGCAGCGTCCCAAGCCCAATGTGAGCGAGGTGTTGGAGGTGATCGGCGAGGTCAAGGGCCGGGTGGCCATCCTGGTGGACGACATGATTGACACCGCCGGCTCGGTGGTGGGGGCAGCCGACGCCCTGGGCGAGCGGGGGGTAGAGGAGGTCTACGTCTTTGCCACCCACGGCCTCTTTAGCGGCCCGGCCATCACCCGCCTCTCCGACCACTCCCTGATCACCGAGGTCCACGTCACCGACACCATCCCCCTATCCGAGGAGAAGCAGATCCCCAAGATCATCCAACACTCCACCGCCTCCCTCTTTGCCGAGGCCATCCGCCGCTGCTTTGAGCATCAGTCCATCTCCAGCCTCTTCCGCTAGGAACGGGAAAGGGTTGCCCAAACCTCTG
>JALSIF010000212.1 GCA_026981635.1 bacterium
CTTCAGCGCCATCTCCAGCTTTGACCTCAAGTTCATGGTGGTGGTCCCCCTCCAGCTGGGCCTCATGCTGGCCACCCTGCTGGAACTGCGCACCGCAGAGCTGGAGAGCATCGCCGGCCGCACCCGCTCCCCCGCTCCCCGCCCCTTCACCACTCCCCGCATCCTCACCACCCTCAAGGTCTCCCTCGCCGCCACCCTGGTGGTGGTGGCCCTGGGCACCGGCGCCTACCTCGCCTTCCCCCGCCCCGCTGGCCCCCCCCAGACCAACATCCGCCTGCCGCGGGGCAACAAGCTTGACGCCCCCTCCCAGACCGACCTCCCCGCCGGAGAGAGCAAGCAGGAGAAGGACGACCGCCGTGAGCAGGCCAGGCTGATCGGATTCAGCGACAGCCTGGAGCTGACCGGCTCGGGGCGACTGCGCGCCGATCCTACCCCGGTGATGGTGGTGCGCTCCAGCCGCAACGGCTACCTCAGGGCGGCGGTGTTTGACTACTACACCGGCACCGGCTGGAAGAAGTCAAGCAAGCTGCGCGAGGCCATCGCTCCGGCGGTGGACGACGAGCCCCTGGGGGGGCGCAGCTTCTATCTCCCCCTGGTGGACTTCCCCTCCCGCACCTACGCGAAGGAGAACCTGGTCCCCCGTGGGATCTATGTGGACAACCTCCCCTCCGAGCGGGGCTCCTTCTATATCCAGCGCCGCGGCTATGAGCACCGCTTCTCCGACGGGGTGGTGGTGGACCGGCTGGACTTCCAGTTGGTCAACCAGCAGATTGAGTTTCTCCGTCCCAACGAGCCCTACTTCTTCGCCTACGCCCAACCCGCCATCATCACCGACATCTCCCGCCTCTCCCGCGCCGCCGAGGCGGGCCTCTACGCCGAGCCCATGGTTGACCAGCTGGGCCAGGTGAGGGCCCTGCTCCAGGCGGGGGGCGACGAGCTTCCCGCCAAGTTCACCTATTCGGTCGTTTCGGTGGTGCCAAACATCCGCGAGGAGTGGCTCTCCACCTCACCCCCCATCCTCAACCCCCAAAACTTCTTCCTCAACCACTACACCCAGCTCCCCGACGGCTCCCGTCCAGGAGAGGTGCCGGTAAGCGAGGCCTTCATTCGCTTCGCCCAAAACATCGCCACCAAGAACGACGCGGTCACCGTCTACGAGAAGGTGAAAAACATCTACAACTTCCTGGTGCGCGATGGGGGCTTCACCTACACCCTGGACTACCCAGGCGTGCCGGAGGGGAAGGAGGCCAGCGAGTTCTTCGTCTTTGAGAGCAAGCGCGGCTTCTGCCAGTTTTACGCCTCCACCATGGCGGTGATGCTTCGCGCCAACAACATCCCCGCCCGGGTGGTGAGCGGCTACAACCCGGGGGAATACTCCCTGCTCTACAACGGCTACCTGATCAGAAGCTCCAACGCCCACACCTGGGTGGAGGTCTACTTCAACGGCTACGGCTGGATCCCCTTTGACCCCACCCCCACCTCGGCCGACATCTTCAACGAGAAGCCCCTGACCAAGACCTGGCGAAACATCATTGATCTCCTGCGCAACCTCTTCCTGGTGGACCCCTACACGGTACGCTCCGCCCTGGCCGAGGTGTTTGGCGCCTGGTGGGGGAAGGTGGTCGCCTTCCTGCGGCCCAACCTCACCCTGCTCGCCCTGGCCGGGCTGACCATGCTCTTTGCTGGACTGGGCTTCGTCCTCTACTCCCGCCGTCGGCGCAGGCTAGGCCACCTGCCCTCCACCCCCCTGGGGCGCGCCCTGCTGGAACTCACCCGGGCCCTGGAGCCGTGGCACCGGCAGCCACCGGATCGCCTCACTCCCCTGGAGGCGGTAGAGCTTGCCCGTCCCGCCCTTGACCCCGCCCTGGCCGACGGCCTGGCCCAGGCGGTGAGGCAGGCATACCTCTGCCTCTATGCCCCGCCCGCCGCCTCTCCCTCCAGTCCCGCGCCGCTGCTGCGCCGCCTTGAGCAGCTCATCCACCAGTTGAGGACCAACCCCCCCGCCGGTCAGACCCGATGACCCTGCTCATCGTCAACGCCGACGACTTCGGCTATACCCCGGGGGTGAGCCGGGGGA
>JALSIF010000213.1 GCA_026981635.1 bacterium
TATCGGAAGAACCTGGTGAGCGAGGAGGACCTTGAGCGGGCCAAGCGGATGTTTGCCATCCGCAGCATAAAGCGGCGCGACTCGGTCTTTGGCGACGCCTTCTATCTGGGCAGCGTTGAGCTGAGCGTGGGAATTGAGCGCCTCGCAGAGATTGAGGAGCGCCACCAGGCGGTCACCGCCGAGCAGGTTAGGGAGGTGGCGGGGCGCTACCTTACCGAGAACAACCGGACGGTGGGCTGGTACCAGGCGATCAAGGAAGAGCAGCCGGCCCGCGGCGGGATGGAAGGCGGGATTATGGGCGGCCCCAGGATGCTCCGCCGTGACCAGGCCCTGCGGGAAGATATGCCCACTCCAGAGACCATAGACCTGAGCCTGCTTTCTCCGTCCTACCCGCCGGCCGAACCCATGGCGGAAGAGAGGGAGGCGGGGGAGATAGCCATCCCCGAGCTGGCCAGGGCCAAGACCACCCAGTTCAGGCTGCCAAACGGCATCCGGGTAATCGTCAGGGAGGACCACACCCTGCCCACCTTTGCCCTCTCCGGCCTGATTGACGCCGGTTCCATCTACGACCCGCCGGGCAAGGAAGGTACCGCCCAGCTCATGGCCCGGCTGATGACCGAAGGGGCGGCGGGGATGGACAAGCGCCAGATAGCAGCCCGGATGGAGGAGCTGGGGGCGGGGATCGGATTCTCGGCTGGGGCAGACTTTCTGAGCTTCAGCCTTAGCGGGCTTACTGACTATGCCTCGCCCTCCCTGGAACTTCTGGCAAAGCTCTTGCTTCAGCCCGACTTTCCCCAGCAGGAGATTGAGCTTGCCAAGCGGCAGATCGTCCAAGGGATAAAGAGCGATCTAGCCAGCAACAACTATGTGGCCTGGAAGAAGACCCGGGAGATCCTGCTGGGCAAGGACCACCCCTACGCCCGCGACGCCCGGGGCACGGTGGAGAGCGTTGAAAGCATCACCCGCGACGACCTGGTGGAATTTCACCGGAGGTTCATAAGGCCCGAGCGGACGGTGATCGCGGTGGTAGGCGATATCACCGCCGAGCAGGCAAGGAAGCTTTTGGAGAGGTACTTCGGCAGCGGCTGGCCGCAGGGGAAGGGGAAGGCACCAAGCTTTGAAGAGCTTGCCAGCAAGATTCCGCCGCCCCGCCACCCCCAGAAGGAGATCTATGAGCACATTGAGATGCCGGCCAAGCGGCAGGTGGCCCTCTACCTCGCCGTGCCGGGCATCAGCCAGACCGATCCGCGCTGGTATGCGGCCCAGGTACTGAACCAGGTGCTGTCGGGTGGCTTTACCGGCCGGCTGATGAAGAAGCTCAGGGTGGAGAAGGGCTACACCTACGGCGCCAATGCGAGATACAATGGACTACGCCTGCCCGGCACCTACCGGGTCTACGTGGGGATCAACCCGGTCTTCTATGAGGAGGCCATGAAGCTGGCCAAGGCGATCCTTTCCGATCTAGCCCAAAACGGGGTCAGCGAGGAGGAGTTTGAGCTGGCCAAGAAGGCCATCCTGGGCAGGCTGGTGGCGGGACAGATCTCCAACGGGGCGGTGGCCGGCACGCTAGCCAGCGCCCTGGCCCTGGGCCGCCCCTACGCCGACCACTACTACCGGGGCTACGCCGAGAAGATCAAGGCGGTCACCCTGGAGGAGGTAAACCGGCTTGCCCGCGAGCTCCTCTCCACTCCGCCGGTGGTGGTGAGCGCAGGGGAGCTTGGGGCAGAGGAGGGCGAGGAGTAAGGCCGGGAGGGAGCCGGGCGGAAGGTGAACATCCCGCCCATATTTCCCTCTAAGTAGCAGGGGGGAGAAAATGAGAAGCGAGGTGCTTTGGATGGTGATGATGGCAGGGATCCTTCTTTCGGGTATCCACTTCAGTCCCGCCGAGGCGGGTGAGGCTGAGGGCCAGGGGGAGGAGGTCCCCCTGATCCCACGGGAGGTCCTATTTGGCAATCCGCGCTACGCCCAGGCGCGGGTCTCTCCCGACGGGAAGTACCTTAGCTACCTGGCCCCCGAGGAGGGGGTGCTCAACGTCTGGGTGAGGACCATCGGTAAGGATGACGACCGGGCG
>JALSIF010000214.1 GCA_026981635.1 bacterium
TGATGGAGCGCCATGGCCTGATTGACACCGAGGCAGCCGCCCGCACCTCTGGCCATGCCTTCTACTTCCTGCGCGGGGCGGGCGCCCGCCTCCAGCGCGCCCTTATCCAGTTCATGCTGGACCTCCACACCCGCCTACACGGCTACACCGAGCTCTACTCGCCCCACCTGGTGCGGGGGGAGACCATGGTGGGGACGGGACAGCTGCCCAAGTTTGCCGAGGACATGTACAAGCTGGAGGGGGAGGACCTCTGGCTCATCCCCACCGCCGAGGTCTCGGTGACCAACTACTTCCGCGAGACCATCATTGACGACCCGCTCACCGAGCCCATCAAGTTCGTCTGCCACACCCCCTGCTACCGCCGGGAGGCGGGAAGCTATGGCAAGGAGGTCAGGGGCCTGCTTCGGGTCCACCAGTTTGAGAAGGTGGAGCTGGTCAACTTCACCCACCCAGACCAGGGGCGGGAGCAGCTTGAGGTGCTCACCGCCGAGGCGGAGGCGGTGTTGGAGAAGCTGGGCCTGGCCTACCGTCGGAAGTTGCTTCCCGCCGGCGACATGACCTTTGGCTCGGCGATGACCTACGATCTTGAGGTGTGGCTGCCTGCCACCGGCGCCTGGTCCGAGGTGTCCAGCGCCAGCTGGTACCGCGACTTTCAGGCCCGCCGTGCACGCATCCGCTTCCGGCCCTCACCCGGCGCGAAGCCCCAGTTCGTCCACACCCTGAACGCAAGCGGGCTCGCCCTGCCCAGGTTGATCGCCGCCATCGTGGAGAGCGGCCAGCGGGAGGACGGAAGCATCGCTCTCCCCGCCGCCCTGGAGCCCTACTTCGGCTCCCCCGAGCTGGTTCCGGCTCCGGCGCTGGAAAAGAAATAGATGCGCAGGGGCGTCCCCCCTGCCGCCAGGATAAGGCTGCGGGCAAGCTCAACTAGCCTCTCTCTCTCTGGGTGGAAGGCAAATAGGCTGGGCCCTGACCCGCTCATCCCACACAGGCCCTCCTTCTCCCGGGCAAAGGAGGAGAGCTCCCCGAGCATTGGCTCCAGCCGCTCCTCCCAGAGGGGAATGAAGTCGTTTTCCAGCAGGCCGTCATCACGGCGTGGCAGGGTGGGAAGTTCCCCAATCACTCCCCCGCTCTCCCTAGTCAGCTCAAGGTCGTCCAGCCGCCGGTAGAGATCGCCGGTAGATTTGTCAAGGCGGGGCACCACCAAAAGCAGGTGCTCCGGAAGCTCAACCTGACACGGCTCAACCTCCTCGCCCGCTCCTCCTACCAGCGCAGACTGATACCCGCTGAGGAAGAAGGGGAGGTCAGCCCCCACCATGAAACCCAGTTTAAAGACCTCCTCCTTGGACAGCCTCGCCCCGCTCACGCCAAGGAGCCAATTTAAGAACTCGGCCCCGTCGCTTGCGGCTCCGCCCAAACCGGAGGCTAGAGGGATGCGCTTGTGGAGAACTGCCCTCGCTCCGATGGGAAGCTGGTCTCCACTCAGCTTCTCCTTCGCTGCCTGCCAAGCTAGGTGGAGGGTGGTTTGGTACGGGTCAAGCTCCGCCCCCCTTACCGTTAGTGAGAGGCCAGCGAGGGGTGAAGGGCTGACAACTAGCTCGTCCCTTAGTGGCACCCTCACCATCAGGGAGGATATCTGGTGGTAGCCGTCCTCCCTGATCGGCCCTACTCTTAGTACCAGGTTGAGCTTGGCTTCGGGAAACAGCTTCACTGTTGCCTTGGAATTGAACACCACGCCGCCCCTGACGTCAGATTCTAGGCCGGTTTTGACGGGGTAGGGGACTGGTAGAATTGACCCCAGGCCTATACTTCGCCGGAGCGTGAGAGCGGTCGGCGAGGATGCTTGTCAGGCTGAGGTGAGAGGTATGACGCGAGGAAAGGTTATCTCCCTAGTCGTCGGCTGGACTCTGCTGATGACCTTTGTTGCCGTCTATGGCGGCTGCACCAGCAACCAGAGTACCCGCCAGGCCAGCACCAATCCCAACTACGCCCAGCAGTACAAGGAACCCCAGCGCCAGAGCCGGGTGACCTCCAGCGGGGCGGGTGCTCAGCAGCAGCAGACCATCGCCCAGCTCCAGCCGGTGACCATCGTCCAGATGGCCACCCTGGAGGGGAAGATCATCCCCGGCCAGGAGTACATCGTATACGCCGACATCTCCAACCCCAGCAACCGCGACCTCACCTTCCGCTGGGAGATCAAGGGAGGCGTCTTGCTTCCTCCGCCGGAGGAGAAGAAGGCCGAAGTGCTGAACATGCTGAGAAGCGGCGAGCTTGCCCCGCCTGAGCCCAACCAGGCCATCCCCAGCGAGGAGATGCTGGAGGAGGGGAAGGCCAAGCCCGCCGCCCAGGCTGCCTCCCCCGCTCCTAAGCCTCAGGGCAAGCAGGAGGTCTCCACGACCCCCGAGGGCGCCTCAGTGCAGGAGCAGAGGCGGGCAGAGTTTGCCAAGACCGAAGTATCCGAGGTGGAGAAGGCCGCCAAGCAGCGCCAGGCGATAAAGGAGGAGAAACCCAAGCAGGGAGAGGAGCAGGCTCCCCCTGCCAGGGCGGTGACCAAGGAGAAGCCCAGCCAGACTTCCTCCCTGATGGACCTCATCACCCCCAAGACCCGTTTACTAGCCCAGGAGAGTGGTGAGGAAGCAGCGGAGGGTGAGGAAGAGGTACCCGCCGAGGAGGTGAAGGAGCCCGGTGCCCTGGAGGCTGAGCCGGTGGAGGAGGGGCCGGCAGGCGAGAGCAAGGCTGAGGAGAGCCCCGTGGCCGAGGAGGAGCCGGCGGCCAAGGTAGAGGAGAAGACCGAAGCCGAGGCTCCGGTCATCAAGCCGGGCAGGATCGACGCCTCCATAAGGCCCGAGCTTGAGGCGGTCTCCCCCACCCAGGAGGAGGGTGAGGCTCCCCTGGTCAGGCCGGAGCGGCTGGGCAAGACCCGCCTGCTCACCAAGGACCCGGTGGTGAGCTTCATCCCCGACCGGGTGGGCAAGGTTGTGATCACCCTCACCGTGCTCAACCTCAAGGGGGAGGAATTGACCGACCCCCGCCAGCTCATCATTGAGGCCACCGAGCCCGACCCGGCAGTGGTGCTGGACTTCAACCAGAACCAGGTGATGACCGAGGGCAGCTACATCTACCTGGACCTCAAGGGGGAGCACCTCAAGGACTTCCGCCGTGGTCTCTTTAACATCCAGTTTGACAATGAGCGCCTCGCCTTCAAGGGAGCCGCGCTGGGCGACTTCTTTACCGACGAGTCCAAGGTGCAGTTCTTCTACGCCCAGCCCGACAAGGATGTGGGCGTGGTGACCCTGGGCATAAGTTGGAACGACCCGGCCAAGAACCTTTCCGGGAGTGGAATTCTTGCCACCCTTCGCTTCAAGGTGCTGCGCTCCATTGACGACCCCAGCACCCTAAACTTCACCGCCGACCGCGATCCGGTCAAGTTCTATGTGCTTGATTCCTCCGGGGAGAACATTCTTCCCGATCCCAACCTGACCTACCCGCCCTTCGCCAACAACCGCATCGTGCCGGCGGGCGGTCAGCCTGCCGCCCCTGCTCGCCAGTCTCCCACACCTCCCGCCGCCGGAGGCAACATAACCATGCCCTCGGAGCCCCAGCCACCCCAGTCAGGGGAAAAGGAGAAGGGGAAGGGGGAGGTAAAGCAACCTCCCGTCACCCCGCCCAAGGCAACCGCCAAGCCTCCCGCCGCCACCCAGACCAAGCCGGGGGCTGAACAGGAGGGGGGTGCGGGCGGCATGCCCACCGCTCCTCCTCCCCCTGGCTCCGGGGTGGCCAGCCGGCGCACCCAGCTCGGTGGCGAGAGCCCACCCCCTCCACCGTCGCCTAGCGTGAGCGCCGGTGCCCAGGAGTCTGGCTCCGGGGGCGGCGAGATGCCTACCTGGCGGGGCAAGCCCATTGACCAGTACACCCCAGACGAGCTGCGCAGTGTCATCCAGAGCTGGGAGGATTTCAATGAGTACACTTCCATGTGGGCTGGTCATCCCATCCCTGACGAAATTGCCCAGGTGCTGGAGGAACTGAGTGAGAAGTTCCCACCTCCGGGAGCGCCCCGGCTGGGGGGATAAGACAGCCTATCCTCCCGCTGGCCAGCTTGTCGGATAGACTCTCCTGTGGTGTGGGACCATCATGCCCATCTGATACCGACCGCCCTGCGCTACCGGGTGGGCATTCCTGAGCCGGGCTTTGACCGGCCAGAAGAACTTTCCCGCCACGCGGAGAGGCTCGCCACAGAGCGGGGCATCGGCCACCTGATGGGAGCTTGGCGGGGAGACCTGGAAGAGCTCGCCCCCGTCCTTCCCCTCCACCTGAGAAAGGTTCCCCTCTACCTGGGTCACCTCTGTGGCCACGCCGCCCTGGTCACTCCGCCCCTGCTTGAGGACCTGGGGCTTGGAGACCTCAGGGGCAAAGAGGTGGCGGGCTTTCTCCTCTTTTCCGGCAGCGACTTTCTCCGCCTGGCCAAGGCAGTCTACTCCCTCCACCCCAGGGAGGAGAAGCGGCGCGCCCTGGCAGTCTTTCTCCCTGAGCTTCGCCGCCGGGGCATCTCTGGGGTGACCTGCTTTGACGGCTTTGGGGAGGACCCCAGGGGAGAGCTGGAGCTGATCCTGGAGCACTCCTCGGAGGATCTTCCCCTAGTCCCCGTGCCGCTCCTCTCCCAACTTGATCTGGCCCTCACTGAGGGACTGTCGCTGGTGGGCGGCGACCTCTGGCTGGATGGCTCCATCGTGGCAGCAACCGCCTGCTTGAGCGATGCCGACTGCCCCCTGTACCTGACCGACGAGGAGCTTTTGGCAAACCTGAGCAAGGCAGCCGAGCACGACCTCACCCTCACCGTCCACGCCATCGGTGCCCGGGCCATTGACCAGGCCCTGCGGGTGCTTGAGCGGGCGAGGCAGACCCATCCCTCGGCCCACCTGCGCATTGAGCACGCCTGCGAGCTTCTCCCCCACCACCTCCCCCTCCTGCGTCGTCTCGGCGTGGTCCTCTCCATGCAACCTGCCTTCAACCGGGTCTTCGGTGGGCTCTATGCCCGCCGGCTGGGCAGGGAGCGGGCGGCAGGGCTTAACCCGGTTGCCCTGGCAAGGCAGGCGGGGGTTAGGGTCCTTCTGGGAAGCGACGCCTTCGTCACCCCCATGCGCCCAGAGTGGATCAGAGCTGAAGTAGAGCCCCTAGGCTAGATCACGTTCCGCTCGTGGATGAGCTCCCCGCGCGCAAAGCGCTGATAGGTGAGGGGGCTTATGTCCAGGCTCTTTGGCTCCCCAAAGACCAGCCACTCGGCCATCAGCCTTCCGGTGGCGGGCGAATGCATCGCCCCGTGGCCGGAGAAGCCCGCCGCCATGAAGAGGTTCTCCCAGGGGTCCAGCCGGTCAATCACCGCGTGGTGGTCCGGGGTGGTGTCGTAGAGGCCCCACCAGCCATCCCGGAGCTTCGCCTCCGCCAGGACGGGCACCCGGTGGATGGCCATCTCTACCACCTTCATCTTCCACTCCCAGTCCACCTCCCCCTCAAAGCTGGGCTCGGTGGGGTCGGCCCACCCCATGAGCACCGTATTTCCCGTGTCGGGACGGAAGTAGAAGCCGGTGTGGATGTCAATGGTGAGCGGGTTGGTCATCGGGATCTGGGGGATGGGCTCGGTGTCCAAAAGCTTTCGCACGATGGGCTCAATGGGCACCTCAACCCCGACCAGCTTGGCGATCCTTCCGCTCCACGCCCCCGCCGCGATCACCACCTGCTCACACTCAATCAATCCCTTGCTGGTTACCAGGCCTGAGACTCGGTGGTTGGTGCTCTCAAAGGCGGTTACCTCTGCTCCCAGGAGAACTTTTACTCCCGCTTCGCGGGCCCTCTTCTGGTAGCCCATCATGATCTCGTAGGGATCAAAGAAGCCGTCCGAGGGGGAAAAGGTTCCCCCCACCAGGTCCTCCACGTTGATCACCGGAGAGTATTTGAGCAGCTCCCTAGGTTCCTCAATCAGCACCACCTCTTCAAGCCCCAGCTCACGCTGAAAGCTCACGTTCTCCCGAAACTGATTTAGCTCCTCCTCGGTGGTGGCAAGGAAAAGGTATCCCACCTGCTGAACATAGGCGTTGGGATCAACCTCCTCGGGGAAGCGGATAAGCTCGGGAATGGAGAGCAGGCTCATGCGGATGTTGATCTCCGAAGTGAACTGGGCGCGAAAGCCCCCTGCGCTCTTGCCCGTAGAGTGGAGCCCCAATGCCTCCTCCCGCTCCACCACCACCACATCGCTCTCCCCCAGCTTGGTCAGGTGGTAGGCGATGGAGAAACCGACCAGACCTCCTCCGACAATGGCGATCTTTGCCCGGTAAGTAGTTTCTGCCATAAGAAAAAGACCCGGCGAGCATTCTACACCCGCCGGGCCTTCCCCGTCTGGCTTGGGTCAGTCCCTAGGGCATGAGGGGGTTGCGGTGTTTGGACTCGTAGTCCCGCTCCGGCTTGTATTTGCCGGTGGAGGTAACCGGCTGCTTGCTGGGCAGATACTGGCCCACCTGCTTCCAGCCGCTAAGCAGGGCGGGACTGAGCTGGTAGAGGACGGATGCCTTCTGCCAGCCCTTGAGCTCACGCCTGACGTAGTAGAAGGGGTCGCTTATCACGATCCAGAGCTTCACATCCCGGTCCCGCTGAATGAAACTCAGCATGTCGTCGATGGTCTGCTGGTCAACCTTGAACTTGAGGGTGATGGAGTAGGTCTTGGTAGTCAGCGACCAGACCGGCTCTCCCGCCTCCGGGGTGATGCCGCGCACGTAGGTGGCCGCCGGGTCCAGGGCATACTTGCCCCAGCGCAGCTTCTCCTGCGGGATGGGCTCGTAGTCAATCTCGGTCCGGTTCCATAGCTGGTTGAGCTTCTGCTGCTCGCCCCAGTGGCCGTAGGCCAGATAGACGTGGTTGGCGAGATCGTCCAGGAAGTCTTGGAAAACCCGGGTGTTCATCCGCGGGGCCATCACATTCACGTTGAGCACCACCTCACCCCACTTGGGAGTGACCGGCTCGTAGTAGTCAATGATCTGCTGGATCTGATCGGGATCGGTGATGTTGTACTCGTCAATCTCCCACTGGATGCGCCGCTTGATGGAGTCGCGGGTGATGATGTTTACCCAGACCTGGTAGTTGGCCCGGTCCTTCTTAAGCTTCAGACGGAGGTCAAAGAACTTGGTGTAAAAGCGACGGAACGAGTCTCTGGCACGGCTGGGGTCGGCCGCCCGAAAGTCTGCCGGGGTGAGGCTTCCGTCGCCCATCTCCAGGCCATAGCCGGTGGACTTGGTGGCCTGTCCACTCTCCTGCTGGGCCAGTGCCGCCCCTGCAAAGACCAGAAGAGCCACCGCTGTGAGAAGCACGGTTCTAAGTCCCATAACCTTCCTCTCCTTCCCAGACTGTTTCCGGGCTCGCCCCAAGGGCGAGTGAAGTCTACCACAAGGAGTTCTATTAGACCCCTCCCTGGTGGATTGGTTCCCGTCCCCAAGCCGCTTCTCGCCCTCTGCCGGGGGAGATAAGGAGCGGCTAGCCGCCAAACTTGGCGATGTTTTCCGCAATCTCCCCCATCAGGGTAAGGGTATTTACTGGAAAGCCCACAAACAGGTTGAAGATGGGGGCAGGATAGAGCCCATAGCCCACCGTCATGATGATGAGGGGAAGGAAGGCGGCAAATTCGGGCCAGCTAAGATCCGCCACCTCCCTGGTGCGCTCGGTAAGCTTTCCCCAAAGCACCCCCAGAAGCAGCCTCAGCACGTAGGCGGCAGAAAAGACCACCCCCAGGGCGGCAAGCACCCCGAGGAGGATATAGAGCCCCTTGTCGGAGAGGCCGGCCATGGTGACCCGGTCCGACCACTGGGCGTGGTAGCCGAAGGTGCCGATTACCACCGGAAACTCGCCCCAGAAGGCGATCAGCCCCGGCACCCCCACCGCAGCAAATCCAGCCACGATGAGGCTCAGGGCCAGGCGGGGGGTCTTGGTGAGCAGGCCACCCAGCTCATGGATGTCGCGGGTACCGGTACGCTGCTCAATGATCCCCACCAGCCAGAAGAGGCTGGCCGCAATGATCCCGTGGGCAAACATCATGTAGATTGCCCCCCTAAACCCGACCACGTTGAGGCTGGCGATGCCCAAGGTGATGAATCCCATCTGGGCCAGGGAGCTGTAGGCGACGATCCGCTTGATGTCGGTCTGGGCAAAGGCTACCAGCGCCCCGTAGATGATCATCACCACCCCCACTACCCCCAGGTAGGGAGCCACCTTGTCCATCTGGTCGGGGAAGAGGGGGACCGCCACCCTGAGCAGTCCATAGGCCCCGGTCTTGAGGAGCACCGCCGCCAGCACCATGGACATGGGGGCGGGCGCCTCGGTGTGGGCGTCGGGCATCCAGGTATGGAAGGGAAAGATGGGGATCTTTACCCCGAAGGCAAATAGGTAGGCCAGAAACATGGCCAGCCTGACGCTGTCGCGAAGCAGGATGGTGGGGTTGTTGGCCGGGTCGGCGTTGAGGAACCGAAGGATGTGGGTCTGGTAGCCGGTGGCCGCTGCCCCCAGGTTCACCTCCAGGATGCCGATGATGATGGGAAAGAGCATGAAGATGGAGGCAAACACCGTGTAGATGAAGAACTTGAGCCCCGCCGGCCGGGCCCCCTTGCCCCCCCAGTAGGTGATGAGCAGGTACATGGGGATGAGCATCAGCTCCCAGAAGACATAAAGCAGGATCAGGTCCAGGGCGAAGAAGACCCCATAGACCGCCCCCTGCAGGATAAGGAAGAGCATGAAGTAGCGCTTGAGGTCCTTCTTGATCAGTTGCAGGCTGGCCAGGGTGGCGAGGGTAAAGACGATGGCCGAAAGCACCACCAGCACCATGGAGAGCCCGTCTACTCCCAGGCTGTAGGAGATGAAGAAGGAGGCGTCGCGGGGGATCCAGGTGAAGATCACCCGCGGGTTCTCCAAAAGCCCATACTCGGCCGAAAAGCCCCTCAGCCGGTAGTCGATCAGGCTGATTCCCGACTGGGCGAGGAAGCTGGCGATGCGGGGGCTGATCATGCCGGCGATGGGTATCCAGGGAAGCAGGGTGAAGATGAGGGCCACCAGCCCCACCGCCCGCCGCTCCCGGGCGTCCCCCCGCTTCCAGGGCATAAGCCCCACCACCAGCATCCCGATCATGGGAAGGAAAATGATCTGGTTGAGGGGGCTAAGTATGAAGGCCCGAAGCTGGTTGAGCAGGGTTTCGCCCTGGAATGCCTCCATCTACTCCTCCCCCTCCTCAGCCTGCTGGTTGGGTGCGGGACTCTCCTCCTGCTTGATCGGCGATAGCACCTGGTCTCCCACCTCCTGCGGCGAGATACCCAGGCTGCGGCAGACCTGCTTGAGGGCGGTGCCCTCTACAGCCAGCGTGTTGCACAGGTAGTTTCGGGTCATCAGTGCCCCCAACACCATCATGAGAAACATGGAAACAAAGATGTTAAACAGGTAGGTCTGAATGTAGCCCGACTGGATGGGGCGGAGCACAAAGCGCACCCCCAGCCACATGCGGGCGGCAAGCATCACCGCCCCGTCCACCACCAGCCGGTCGGTGAGGTCGGCCGCCTCCCTCAGGAGCACCGCCCCGTAGCCCACAAGCCGCACCATCCCGTCAATCACTAGCCGGTCGGTGGCCTCGGCCAGCCGGGAGAGCCAACTGTACGCCCTGCCCACCGCCAGGGGAAGCCGTTCCTCCAGCCCCAGGCCCCCCTCGGCAAGCCGAAGGAGGGGAGCGGGAAGAGGCTTTGCCCCTAGGTAGATGCCCGCGCCCAGGCCGGCTAGCACCAACACCCCGCTGAGGAGGCCGTGCAGCGGAGAGGAAGCCGATTCCAGAGCCATCAGCCGTGAGGAGGTAAATCCGGCTAGGCTGAGGAGGAGGAAGATGGTGAGGGGCAGGGCGATGGCCGGGTCAAGGGGGAGTGGGTAGAGGGGATAGAAGGCATAGCGGATGAACTTGCCCAGGTAGAGGCCGGCAAGCAGAGCATAGAGGACAAAGAGAAGGCCCAGAGGAGTGGTGAGGTTGAGCCCGGCCAGGCTTTTGCCCCAGTAGACCCCGATGAAGGGCGCCCCCCCCACCGACAGGGCCAGCAGGAGCCCCAGCAGGGCAAAGCTCCTCGGCTTGTGGACGATGCCGATGCGCTCCAGGGAGAGGCTGCCCGCCGCCCGCTCCAGGGCACCTGAGCAGAGAAAGAGCCCCGCCTTGGCCGGCCCGTGGAGGGAAAGCCAGACCAGGGCCGCCGCCGGATAGCCCAGGCCGGTGAGGGCAAAGACCGCCCCCAGCTGGGAGAGGGTGGAGTAGGCCAGCAGCCGCTTGATCCCCCCCTGCAGGAAGGCCAGGCCCGCTCCGCCCAGGGCGGTTATCAGGCCGAGGAGGACAAGGGTGCGGCCGGCCGGCGGGGAGAGGGCGATTAAGGGATGGAAGCGGTAGATCAGCCAGCCTCCCGCCGAGACCATGGCCGCCCCGTGGAGCAGGGCGGAGACCGGGGTGGGAGCCACCATCGCCCGGGCAAGCCACCCCGTAAAGGGGAAGACGGCCGCCTTACTGGCCGCCCCCAGCACCACCAGCACCAAGGAAAGGTCAAGAAAGGCCCCCACAAAGGGGCTTGCCGCCTGCAGGGTGACCAGGTCCTGTCCCTTAAGCAGGGACACCAGTTCGCTCACCGTGGTTGATCCCAGCCGGCTGACGAAGTCAACCCCGGGGCTGGGGTTTAGGGCGTAGGCGGAAAAGCCTACCAGCCCGGCGATCCCCATCACCAGCAGGGCCGAGCCGGTGAGGGTGTTTAGCAGGGCGGTGCGGGCTGCCCGCCGCTGCTCCTCCTCATCCTGCCCATAGGCGATGAGCAGGAAGCTGGAAAGCCCGATCACCTCCCAGGCAATAAGGATGGAGACTAGTGAATCAGAGAGGACCAGCAGGTTTACCGCGGAGAGGAACATGAGGGCGAGGGGGAAAAATGCATGGGCCCTGGGGTGGCTCCGGAAGTACCAGGGAGCGTAGAGGAAGACCCCCAGAAAGACCAGCCCGGCCGAAAGGAGGAAAAGCAGTTCCGGTCGGCCAAGCCGCATGAGCAGGTCAAACCCCAGCGCGCCGGTGTAGTGCTCCAGGAAGTAGGTGGGCTCCGGCCCCCTGAGCACAGAGGCCCCCAGCACGGCAAGCAGGGCGAGGTTTGCCAGGCCCACCAGCACCGCGACCGCCGGGGCCAGGGCCGAGATGCGCCTCCCGGTAAGGATCAGCCCCAGCCCGGCCAGGGCGGGAAGCAGCACCACTGTGATAAGCAGGTTGCCCATGGCTCAGTCGTGAAGCTCCCGGTAGCTTTCTGGTCGCGGTGAGGCCTTGAGCCGGTAGTAGCTGATGGCGATGGCCAGCCCCACCGCCACCTCAGCCGCCGCCACGATGGTGATGAAGATCATGAACATCTGCCCGATGGGCGACTGAACCTGCTCCAGCGATGAAAAGACCACCCGGGTGATGGTGATGCCGTGGGCGTTGCCGAAGGTGAGAAAGAGCAGGTTGTCGGCCGCAAGCATAAGCTCAAGCCCCATCAGCACCACCACGATGTTTCGCCGCGTGATCACGGTAAGAAAGCCGATTACAAACAGGAGCACCGCCAGGATGTAGTAGTGCTGGTAGCTTACGATCAGGGGAGCCTGCGGGTTGAAGTTCTCCAGTGCCACCTTCTACCACTCCTTTTTGGCGATGATGGCCGCCCCTACCAGGGCAACCAGAAGGATTACCGAGGCGATCTCAAAGGGCAGGGTGTAGGTGGCAAACAGGGACCAGCCGATCAGCTTGGGGTTGGGGATGAGGCTGAACTGGCGCTCGGTCCTGAACATGAAGGACCAGCCGGCAAAGCCGTAGACCAGGAAGAAGACCACCCCCACCGCCACCGCCGGCCACAGCCAGCGGTTGAAGCGGTGCTCGTGGACCCCGACGTAGGTGCGGGTCATGAAGATGCCGAAGACCAAAAGCATGGTGATGCCGCCCACAAAGACGAAAAACTGCACCGCCGCCATGAATTCGGCATTGAGAAGCAGAAACAGGCCACCCAGGGAGGTGAGGGAGACGATGAGGGAGAGGGCGCAGTGGAAGACATTTCTCAGCAGCAGGACCCCTAGCCCTGAGGCCACCGCGATGATGGCGAAGAAGTAGAAGAAGAAGTGGGGGGCGTAGTAGGAGAGAAGGCCGTAGTCAATCATGCCTCGCCCACCTCCCCGCTAGCCGCCTCGCCCTGCTCCGCCCTAGCAAGCTCAAGCAGGTCAACCACCAGCTCCTCCCTGCCACGGGTGAGAAGCCTTCGTCGGGGAACAAACTCAAGCACCCCGTGGCGGTCGGCCTCCACGCAGAGCCCGCAGAAGTAGCAGCGGGAGACGTCATAGAGCACCCTCACCGGCCGCCCTCCCTCCTCCTCAACCCGGATGAGCCCGTCAGGACAGGCCGCCGCGGCAGCTTTCAGCGCCTCTGCCGGTGCTTCAAGCTGCCCCAGCTTGCCCAGGTCTAGCCTGAGCATCCCCCGGCTTTGGCGGGGCACCGGCACTGGTTGACTGGGATGGCGATAGGTGGCGGGGGGCTGAAACAGGGCTATGTCAAGGGTGGTGAGCATGGAGGTTAGGATGGAGACCCCGTTTTCCTGCATCAGCCTCAGGGCGTGGATGATGCCCCGGTAGGTTGCCCGGATGGCGGGCCAGAAGGCCGAGGCCACCACCAGCCAGAAGATCAGCCACAGCCCATACCAGACCACCTCAAAGGTGTATGGGAAGTAGATCACCTGCCCCCAGGCGGTCCTGAAGCCGGTGAACTTCTTGAAGTCCAGGATGGCCCGCTGCACCCGGTTTAGCGGGTCAAGGAAGACAAACAGGAAGAAGAGCTGGAAGCCGAAGTAGAGCAGGGTCCCCCACAGGCGGCCGTCCCTGTACCTCAGCGCCCACTGGGAGTATCCGGTGACGAACTTGGCCAGCCGCCACATCCAGTAGAGCAGGATGGCCAGGAAATAGACCGCCACCGCCGCCATGAGGATGACGAAGAAGGTCTTGGTGCCGCCGGCGGGCATCTCCCGCACGGTGGAGACGAACCCCTGATAGCGGGTCCAGATGAGCAGGACGAAGAAGGGGATGATGGCCCCCCAGGTGAGGTAGGTGAGCCAGAGGGGGATCAGGCGCTCCACCCCATAGACCGTCTGGTCGGCGAAGTGGAAGGTGCGCTCTCCCGTCTTCAGCCACTCCTCCCGGACCAGCTCCACCTCGCGCTCCCTCTGGCTCATGTCTGGGGCGCCTCCTTCCTCCGCACAGCAAGCTCACGGTAGCGCCTGCGCCTTGCCGCCCGCTTCCTCATCACCCGATAGACAAGGACGGCGAAAAAGCCCGCCATGATGAAAAAGCCGATCCAGTAGAGGGTGTGGAAGGTTAGCTCGGCAAAGTTATAAAAGTCGCTTGCCCGGCGAAGCTCGTCGGTGACCAGTTCGGGCCGGAAGAGCTGGTAGGCCCCCCAGGGGGTGGGGACCGGCACCTGGTCCTTCAGGTTGGCGATGGGGTTTATCACCTCCATGTTGCCCATGTACCAGGGGTGGCGATAGGCCACCGCCAGCCCCACCAGGATCAGGTTGTAGAGGGAGAGGGGGAGAAGAAACTTCCACGAATAGTCCATCAGCTGGTCAACCCTGAAGCGTGGAAGGCTCCCCCGCAGCCAGAAGAAGAGCATGGTGACAAGGAGCAGTTTCAGCATGAACCAGAAGGTGGTGGAGACGATCATCATGCTCTCGGGCAGAGCCAGCCGCTCAATCCCGGGGATGTGGCGGAAGGGGCTTAGCCAGCCGCCGAGGAAGGAGATCACAAACAGGGCGGAAAAGATCAGGATCTGGGCATACTCGGCAAGGTAGAAGAGGGCAAAGCGTATCCCCGAGTACTCGGTGTGGTAGCCTGCCGCAAGCTCAGATTCGGCCTGGGGCAGGTCAAAGGGGTGGCGCGAGTCCTCTGCCAGGATGGCACAGAAGAAGACGAAGGCACCAAAGAACTGGGGCACCAGAAACCAGATGCGCTGCTGGGCCTCAACGAT
>JALSIF010000215.1 GCA_026981635.1 bacterium
GCGTTCAGGGCCTGCTCAATGAGGGAGATGCGCAGGCGCACGTCGTGCTCCCGGACCAGGAGGATGCCGCTTCCCCGCGACCCGCCGGGGGGAAGCAGCTTGGAGCCGCCCCCGCAGGAGAGGGTAGGCAGGAAGGCACCCGCCAGGAGAGCCAGGGAGAGGAGCCGCCGGAGGATGGGAGCTTCAGACGGCACGGCCCGATTCTAGCCCACCGGGGGCAAGATTAGAGCTGGTAGCTGAGCATCACCATAAGCTCGCGGTTGCGGGTGAGGTCAACGCCGACGGGGCTCAGGCCCAGGTTGCGCCTCACCGAGTAGCGCAGGGTGAGGGTGCGCTTGTCGTCAAGCTTAAAGCTCAGGTCGCCGGTCAGGTCGGTGAGCTGGGTCTCAATGCCCGAGGCGGCAATGTCGTTCTGGCGCCAGCTGATGAGGCCTCGCAGGCGGGGGGAGGGGTTTAGGGAGAGGCTGGCGCTCCAACCCTCGGAGCGGCTGACCAGGGGCTCGGCTAGGGGGTCGGGGCGCTGGTTGGTGGAGCTCTGGCGGCTCCAGCCCACCTTCAGGGTGACCAGCTTGGAGAGGGGCAGGGTGGCGCTGAGGGAGACCATGCGCCGCTCGCTGGCGGCACCGGTGGTGGGCTTGGTGGTGCGCTCGTAGCTGGCGGCCAGGGCGGAGCTGAACCTGCCCAGGGGGGGCAGGCCCAGGTTGAGGTTGAGGGAGCGGGTGAGGCCCTCGCCGCCCCGCCCGCGGGGGGTGACCCGCAGATTTCGGCGGGCGCGGAGGGTGAGGGGCAGGCGGTCGGCCAGCCGGCCAGAAAGCTCCAGGTTCAGCTCGCGGGTGCGGGAGGTGGTGCCGGGGCGGTCCTCGGTCTTCCCCTGGTAGCGAAGCTTCGCCTTCCCCCCCGCAAGGAGGCTTTCCGGCAGAGGGGAGGAGATCTCCCCCTGGAGAGTTAGCAGGTCGCGGAAGTTGTCTGAGGGCAGGGCCATCCTGGTCAGGTTGAGGTTGAGGCTGTAGGAAAGGTCGCCCAGGGGGAGCTTGCCGCGGGCGGTGAGGCGGCCCTGGTCGGTGCGGGTCACCCGGTCGCGGGGACCAAGTAGAACCCCGGGCTGACCCCTGAGCTCCTCGGTGCGGGAGAGGAGAAACTGGGGCCTGAGCCAGGGGAGGACCTTCTTCTCCCCGGCCAGGGAGAAGCGCTGGGTGGAGGTGGAAAGGTCGGGGCCGGCCAGGCGGTTGGAGTCGTTTCGCTGAAAGGAGTAGCTCAGCACCCCCACCGGGGTGGGGAGGGAGAAGTCCAGGTTGCCGAAGCTTATCTCGGTGCGGGAGCGGGAGGTGAGGCTCTGGTTGCTGCTCGTGGAGAAGCCCTGGGTGAGGGTGAGGGGGGGCAGGCGGGGCAGGTTCAGGCGGAGGTTCAGGGTGAGGTTAGACTGGAAGTTGGTGCTGCCCGGGGCAAGCTCGCTCATCTGACGGAGGGAGCGGCGGGAGCGCTTGCCGTCAATCTGGAGCGCCCAGCGGGGAGGAGCCTTGCCCAGGGGAGCTAGGCTCAGCCTAAGGCTTAGGTCATCGGCCAGGTTGCGGTTTACGACGGGGGGATCGCCGTTTCTCAGCCGGCGCAGGTTCTGGCCGATGTTCAGTTGGTCCAGGGTGAATTTGAAGCGGCCCCGGAAGCGAATCTCCTGGCGGGGAAAGCTGATCGTTATGCGGTGGTTCAGCTCGCGGCTGGAGCGGGCCGGGTCGCCGGCCACCTCCCGGTCACGGCTGGTGAGAGTCCCCCTCACGGTGGGGGCGTAGGGGCTGCGGGCGAGGGCCGGCTGGGCCATAAGGGAAAGGGCGGCCATAAGGCAGAGGGAGAGGCGAAGCCCGGCCCCCGTTGGGGTCGTCCTAGGGGAGGGGGAGCACATCGCTTCCTCTGACCAGGAGGGTGATGATCTCGCCGGTGTCGCCGTCAAGCAGGGCCAGGTCGCTGCCCCCATCTGAGCGGGGAAGGACCGCCGCCAGGCGGGGGTCGCCGGGGAAGGGGGAGAAGGCCACTTGGCTCACCCCCAGGGGG
>JALSIF010000216.1 GCA_026981635.1 bacterium
CCATCGCCTCCGGGGTCAGCGCCAGCATGCCCAGCATCACAAACCCCAGGTGGGCCACCGAAGAGAAGGCCACCAGCCGCTTGAAGTCCTCCTGCACCGCCGCCACCATCGCCCCGTAGGTAATGCCGATCACCGCCAGGACCATGATGGTGGGGGCAAGCTTCAGGGTGGCGTAGGGGAAGAGGGGCAGGGCGAAGCGCAGGAATCCGTAGGTGCCCACCTTAAGCAGCACCCCGGCAAGGATGACGCTTCCCGCGGTGGGCGCCTCGGTGTGGGCGTCGGGCAGCCAAGTGTGGAAGGGAAAGAGGGGGACCTTGATGGCAAAGGCCAGTCCAAAGGCGAGGAAGAGCAGGATCTGCTCGCCCTTGCCCAGGGTAAGGCTCCCCAAGAGCACGTCGTAGTCGGTGGTGGGCCCGCCAACGATGGTGTGGCTCAGGGAGTAGAGGTAGAAGATGGCTGCAAGCATGAGAACCGAGCCCACCATGGTGTAGAGGACGAACTTGTAGGTGGCATATATCCGGTTCTTGCCCCCCCAGATGCCGATCACGAAGTACATGGGGATGAGCATGGCCTCAAAGAAGATGTAGAAGAGGACCAGGTCGCGGGCCACAAAGACCCCCAGCATGGCAGTCTGCAGGATGAGCAGCATGGCCATGAACTCCTTGAACCGCTCGGTGATGTCGCGGTAGCTCCACAGCACCACCAGCGGTCCAAGGAAGGTGGTGAGCATCACCAGGTAGAGGGAGATGCCGTCAATCCCCACGTGGTAGTTGATCCCCAGGTTGGGGATCCAAGGAACCAGCACCTCAAACAGCACCCTCTCCCCCACCGGCTGGTCGGGGTAAAGGAAGGCAACCATGAAGGGGATGGAGAGGAGGAAGTCCAGCACCACCCCGGCCATGGCCACCCCGAAGATGAGCCGCCGCCTGCTCTGGGGAATGAGGAGGATAACCAGCAGGGTGGCCAGGGGCAGGAAGGTGACGATGGTGACCAGGTTGCGGCCGATCTCGGTGATCAGCTTGTCCATCCTCTAGCCTCCTACCTCCACGGCTGGTAGACCCCCAGGAAGACCGCACTCATGATCAGCAGCACCCCAAAGACAAAGGCCAGCGCATAGTTTCTCAGGTAGCCGGTGTTCATCCGTCTCAGCCCATCCCCCACCAGCCGGGAGAGGGCGGCGGTCCCGTTTACCACCCCGTCAATCAGCCCCAGGTCAATGTACTTCAGGAAGAAATGGGCCAGCTTCTTGCCCGGGCTGATCACCAGGGCGTCGTAGATCTCGTCCACATACCATTTGTTGAGACTCCCCCGGTAGAGGGCGGCAAACCTAGCCCTAAGAATCTCAGTCTTGGCCCGGGGGAAGTAGAGCTTGTAGGCGAGGAAGAAGCCAGCTAGTGCCACCAGAACGCTGAAAAGGGCCAGTCCCATCTCTAGCATCAACTCCCCCCCCTTGTGCAGCCCTTTTTCAGCACCCTTGGTACTCTTAACCTCATCCTCTCCAAGGCTAGCTGGAGTGAAAACGGTTCCTCTTTCTACCGCTCCCGCTCTAGTCAGGGAAGCGGTTAGTGGAAGTTGTCCTGTCTCCTCCGCCTTGAGGGCGTAGCTCTTAACTCCGGCCGATTTCCCTAGCCAGTTTTGCAGTAGGTTGGGCCTGCCGCCGGTAAGCCAGGCGGGGAGTCCTAAAAATCCTGCCAATAGGGAACCAATGGCCAAAGTTACCAACACAAAACGTATGGCCCTGCCAGATTCGCTGGGCTTGAACTCACCCTTGTGGCCCTCACTTCCATGGTGGTGGGCGTGAGCGGCAAGCTCATCGGCATACTGCTTCCAGCGCTCTTCGCCCTTGAAGGTCTTGTAGTAGGAGCGGTAGATGTAGAAGGCGGTCATAAAGGCGGTGATCACCCCCACCGCCCACAGCCCCTTGGGCACCCAGGTGGGCACCTGCCACAGCCCCGGCGAGGCGGAGAAGGTCTTCCACAGGATCTCGTCCTTGCTGAAGAATCCGGCAAAAATGGGGATGCCGGCCAAGGCCGCCG
>JALSIF010000217.1 GCA_026981635.1 bacterium
CGTGGTTCGCCTTGGCATCCTGGAGGGCGACTTCCACTGGCACAAGCACGAGGAGGAGGACGAGTTCTTTCTGGTGCTAGAGGGGAGGCTTCTGGTGGACCTCAAGGGGAAGACGGTAGAGCTTGGGCCGGGGCAGGGGCTGGTGGTACCCCGCGGGGTCATTCACCGCACCCGGGCCCCGGAGCGCACCGTGGTGTTGATGGTGGAGGGGGCCGGGGTGGTCCCTACCGGTGATTAGAGGAGAAGACCGTTAGGTGGGCTGGCAGAGGTGCCAAACTGGGCTCGGGGGGTGGAATGGGGGCAGATGGGAAGGGCTGCTACCCTTGGCGCAGAGCGCATCCGGCAGATCCTCCGGGAGCACAGCGGGGAGCTTAGCCGCCTGGGGGTGCGCCGCCTTTGCCTGTTTGGCTCCTACGCCCGGGGCGAGGCCGGCCCGGAGAGTGATGTGGACATGGTGGTGGAGTTTGAGAGGCCCACTTTTGACAACTTCATGGAGCTTAGTGAGCTTCTGGAGGAGATCCTAGGAACTGGGGTGGATCTGATTACCTTTTCTGGGCTCAAACCGAGAATCCTGGCTCGGGTCAAGGAAGAGGGGATTGACATCTATGTCTCGCAGGGATCTGCTTTATCTTGAGGACATCATTGAAGCCTGTGAAAAGATACAAGAGTATGTTCAGGGTTACTCTTACGAGACGTTTTTGGCCGACAGCAAGACCAGGGATGCCGTAGCACGAAACCTGCAGATTATCGGGGAGGCAGCCAGGCGGTTGAGTCCTGAGCTTAAGGATGCCCACTCAGAGGTTGAGTGGAATCGTATAGCCGGGCTTAGAAACCGGATAGTTCATGAATATTCCGGAATTGACTGGCAGATTGTTTGGGATGTAATCGTGGCCAGGTTGCCTGAGCTTAGGGACCAGGCAGAGATGATCCTCCGAACCGAGTTCGGTGAAGAGGGCTAGGAGGGAGTCTCGGTCTCCTTTTTGTCTTCCCCCATTGCCTCCTCAAAGTCCTGCGGGGTCCAGGCGAAGGGGTAGGTGGGTTCTCTCAGCATCTCCCACAGACCCTGGTAGTCGGGGCGGCGCTTCATCACGAAGGCGGAGATGGCCTCGCGCACCTCGGGACTCAGGTTGTGGATGGCAAGCCAGTCGCGGGCGTGGTGGACGGTGAGGGCCTCGGAAAGCTCGCGCCAGAAGTTTAGCTGGGCCTTGGTGTAGCGCAGACACTCGGGGAGCTTCTGGCGGAGCTGCTCGGCCAGCTCCAGCACTGCCTGGTCCAGCTTCTCGTAGGGAACCACCCGGTTCACCCAGCCCCACTCCAGGGCCTTCGTGGCCGGGATGGGCTGGTTGAGGAAGAGGATCTCGCGGGCGCGCCGGTCGCCCACGATGAGGGGGAGCCACTGGGTGGCCCCGCCCGCCGCCACGCTGCCGTTGGAGGCGCCGATCTGGCGCAGGGTCACATGCTCCGCCGCCACCGCCAGGTCGCAGGCGATGTTCAGCTCGTTGCCCCCTCCCACCACCATGCCGTTTAGGCGGGCGATGGTGGGCTTGCCGCAGTTTCTGATCCACCAGTGGAGGTGGATGAAGGCGCTCATCCACTTGAAGTAGTCCTGGGGGCGCCTGATGAACTGGCGCTGCTCCTTGAGGTCGGCGCCGGTGGAGAAGGCCTCCCGGCCGGCACCGGTGAGCACGATGACCGAGATGGCATCGTCAAAGGAGGCGTCGCGGAAGGCCTCGGTCAGCTCCAGTAGGGTCTGGTGGTTGAAGCAGTTGAGCACCTCGGGGCGGTTGATGGTTATCCAGGCAACATAGTCGCGCTTCTCGAAGATGACGAAGCGGAACTGAAAGTCGGCCGGATCGCGGCCGGCAAGGGGGGAGCTGGTCTTGCTCTCCATTGGTGGGTCCTCCCTGGCTGGGTTTTCTTTTCCTTCTGTTTTCCTCTCTGCCTGTCCCGGGGGGGACGGGCCAAAATGAAGTCTGGCTGGCAACCATTCTAGGCGGGCGGGCCTAGCGGGCAGGGGCAGGGGCAGGCTCGGCCACCTGCGGCTTTTTCTGGGCGGGGTAGATCAGGCGGAAGAGGAGGGGGAAGACGGTGCAGGAGAGGAGGGCCAGCAGAATGAGGGCGGCATAGACCTGCTCCTGGCGGGCAGGCTCTGCCGCCAGCAGGCCCGCCTCACGCCCGATCTCGGCGGCGGCGATGATCAGGGCGAGGCGACTGGATAGCAGCACCCCTGCCCCCAGCACCTGGCGGAAGCTGCGGCCGGTAATGAGCAGGATGAAGGCGGGAACCACCTTGATGAGCAGGGCGAGGGCAAACAGGGCGGCCACCATGAGCAGGGCCTGGGGGGAGAGGAGGGTCTTTAGGTCAACGCTCATTCCCACCCAGATGTAGAAGAGGGGGATGAAGAAGCCGTAGCCGAAGCCGGCCAGCTTCTCCTCCAGGGCGCCCCGGCGGTGGAAGACAAAGCCGGCTACCGCACCGGCCAGAAAGCTTCCCAGGATGGCCTCCACCCCAAAGAAGGCGGCCAGCACCACAAAGGCAAACATGAGCGCCATGGCGCTTCTTACCCCAAGCTCATCGGGGTCCTCCCCCAGAAGCAGGCGCTGGAAGAAGTGGGGGTGCCACCAGATGAGCAGGCGGAGAAGATAGAGGGCCAGGCCGCCCCCGATGAAGAGGCCAAGGAAAAGGAGCATTCCGAGGCTGAATCCGGAGTGGATGTAGATCTCGTAGAGCACGATGCCCAAAAGGGCGATGAAGTCGGCCACCAGGGCGACCACCAGCATGGTCTGGCCGAAGGGCTGCTGGAGGTGACCCCCGGAGCGGAGCACCCTGAGGATTACGTCGGCCGAAGAGGTGGAGAGGACCAGGGCGAGAAAGACAGGCAGGCCCATCATCCGGATGCCCCAGAAGGAGAGGAGCAGGGTCCCCCCCATAATTAGCGTGCCCAGGATGACCGAGACGATCCCCTGGCGCTTGAGCTCAACGAAGTCCAGCTCCAGGCCGGCCAGGAAGAGAATGAGCAGCAGGCCTACGTTGGCTACATGGTTGAGGAAGCTAAGATCGGCCACCCCAAGGTAGTTGGGCAGGTCCAGCAGGGTGGGGCCAATGAGCACCCCAAAAACGAGCTCTCCTACTACTGGGGCAAGACCGAGGCGGCGGGCCAAGGGGGGGATGGCAAAGGCACCCGCCATGACGATGAAGAGGAGGATGGAGAGGCGAACGTCCATGGCTACTCGTGTCCCACCAGCAGTGTGGTTATGGGAGAGTGATGGGCAACAAAGGCGGCTAAATCGGGAGAAAAGAAACTTAGCGGTCTGAGTCGGTCCACGCCCAGCACAATCAGATCATGGTTGCGCGCGGCCTTGACCAGCTCCATGACTGGGTTACCGGTAAGTTGCAGCTCCTCAAAACCCACATGCCGCAAGCGTGCTTGGTGACGGGCTCTACTTAGAATGGGAGCTTGGGTTTTCTCTTCTTCCTGAGTGAGTAAGTGGGGACGGCTGACCACCGCGGCGGTCACACTAGCGCCCAGTTGGCGGGCGAGGGAGATGGCGATATGGATGGCCAGCTCCCCGTGGACCCCTTCGCTGAGAGGGACCAGCAGGCGGCGCCAGGGGTGGGTGCCGCGCAGGATTATGAGAGGTATGGAAGTCAGGCGGGAGACCTTAGTTACTACCGTTTCGCGGCGGACGACCATTAGGCTACCGGCGGGTGGAGGCGGAAAGACAATTAATCCGTATTTGTCTTTAGATAGCATAATTTTATGAGCTTCAACAGGGTCTTCTTTTAGGATGGTTGTAGAATAGGCTTCCTGTGGTAGTGTAGTGTGCTGATCTATGAGGCGCTCTAATCCAAATGAATGAGATCTGCCAAAGAGAAGCTCTACAAAGTCAATTCTCTTCACTTTTGTGTGGTGATAGATCCAGTCCAGCTCGGCTAAGACCAGCTCTACCGGATCTTTAGCTCGGATAGTTACGAGCATTAACTCGCCATATTGGAGAGGAAACTCAATGTCCTCCCCTCTAAAACCTCCTACAATGGTAGGCAGAATACGTTTATCTCCCACCAATAGAACCCGGTCTTCTGCCAAGATGACTGTCTCCTTATCTGGCACAATAAGTTTGTTATTCCGGTAGACAGCTGCAACTATCCAGGAAAGTGGGGAGAGTTCGCGAAGTTTGCGACCCACATACGGGGAGTCGGGGGCAACCGTCACCTCAATTATCTCACCTTCTCCCAGGCCAATTCCCTCGGGGTGGCGACCACGCAGTTCTATCTCGTTCTGTATCAGGGTGGCAAGAGCGGCGGAGCGGAAAACCACCTTTACGTTTTCCCCTAGCTTTTGGAAACTTTCCAGGTTGCTTCGTTCCCTGACCAGCGCAACCACCTGGGGGACACTGTGGATCTGACTGGCCAGGCGGGCTATTTCCAAGTTTTCCTCATCACTCTCGGTCAAGGCAAGGGCCACTTCAGCTTGCTCAATTCCAGCCCGGCGCAGCACCAGGTCACTGGTTGCATCACCTACCACCGCTGCTACCACGCGGGGGTTTTCACGCAGACGCTCAATCAATTCAGCCTTTTCATCAACCAGGGCAAATTCCCAGCTTTCACCCAACCGGTAAATCAGCTCTACGCCGGTCTGCCCCACTCCGGCGATGAGCATGCGCACTCTACGCTCTTTTTTTTCCACCCTTCCCGCCTGGTTCCTTCCCCGCCAGGTTTACCTAAGGCTAGATTTGTGAAGCACGATTATAGGCAGATTCCTATACCGTACTCAGCCAGTGAAGGAGCTGGCTGGGGAGGAGGACCGGCAGATCGGCTCCCTCCCTGAGCAGGGAGGCCTTCAGGCTCAGGGCGCAGGCGGGGTTGGTGGAGAGGATGAGATCCGGCTTCAGGCTGAGCAGCGCTTGGGCGAGCCTTCTTCCCATCGTCTCGGCCTGGGCAGGAAAGTCAAGCAAGAATGAGCCCCCAAAGCCGCAGCAGGCCCGATCGGGAAGAAGCCCAGGCTGAAGCAGGTCTACCCTCCTCCCCAGCAGGGGAGCAAGCTTGTCACCGGAGGGAATGAAGTTCCTGCGGTGGCAGGCGTCGTGGAGGGCCACCCGGAGGGGGAGGCGGCGGCCAAAGGCGGGGTTTGCAGAGTGGTCCAGGATGAGCTTGAGGCCATAGACCGTGCGGCTGGCAAAGCGCTCCCCCGCCCTGCCGGCCAGCCGGGGATACCAGCTGCGGATGACCTCCAGGCAGGTGGGGTTGTCCACCACGATGGGGGTATCCCCCTCCCCGAAGAGGGCCAGGTTACGGGCGATGGCTCGCTGCAAAAAATCTAGGTCTCCCACCCCCAGGCCGGCCGCCCCGCAGCAGGCGCTTCCCCTAACCGGCCTGAGCCGGATACCCAGCTTGGCTGCGAGGCCCACCAGGCAGTCAAGCGCCTGGGGAAATAGGGACGTCTGCACACAGTCGGAAAAGAGAAGCATGGGGACCGCCCCCGAACTTGGGGGGGCGTCACCACCCTGGCAGGCGGGAGTGGGAGGTGACCCGCAAGCGGCCTGGACAAGGGAGGCAGCGATCCTTCTGTCCGGCCGGGGGGAGCCGGCGAGCCAGCGGGTGAGAGGGAGCAGGGGTCGGGCTAGCCGGAGCAGAGGAGGGAGGCGCCGGTGGGGGTCAAGCAGGGTCCAGCGGGCCAGCCGCCACCAGGGGGGACGGCTCCGGGGGTGGGAGACGACCATGCGGGCCACCTCAAAGAGGGCCACGGTAGGGATGTGGCTGGGGCAGACGGTGGCGCAGTTGCCACACCGCAGGCAGTCAAAGAGCAGTTCCCTGAAGCGGGCGGTGGGCGGTGGGAGAGAACCCTGGTCCTCCCCCGGCTTTGCGTGCAAAAGTCGGTCAATGAGCAGAAGGTGGCCACGGGCGGTGTGTCCCTCGTGGCGGGTGAGGGTGAAGACCGGACACACGGTGGTGCAGGCCCCGCAGGCGGAGCAGGCCGAGAGCCAGTGGGAGAGAGAAGAGAGCAGCTCACTGGGAGAGGGGTCTGCCGGTCGGCTGTGGCCGTCGGCGGACAAGGTCTAACCCGACCGGCGCTGGGGGGATAGGGTGCGCTCCCCCAGCTCCGCCCTGAGCCAGTCAAAACCCCGCTCAAAGTCGCGGATGAGGTCGTCGGGGTTTTCCAGCCCCACTGAGAGGCGGATGCCCCCCGGCTCCAGGCCGCCCTCGGTGATCCCCTCCTCGCCCAGGGCGGCGTGGGTCATGGCGCTGGGCAGCTCAATGAGGGTCTTTACCTGGCCTAGGCTCACCGCCAGGGTGATGGAGTAGGCCTCGCGGGCAAGGAAGTCCAGCAGGGCACGGGCTGGCTCCAGGCCGCCGTGGAGGGTGAAGTAGATGAGAAAGCCGGGCATGTAGTCTCCGTCGGGGGAGACCATCTGGCGCTTGGCCACCTCCAGGTCGGGGAAGGAGGCGAGGCCGGGATAGCGCACCTCCCTCACCAGGGGGTGGTTCTCCAGCCAGGTGGCCACCTTGCGGGCAGTCTCCTGCTGGGCGTGCAGCCTTACCGGCAGGGTGGGAAGGCCGTAGACCAGGATGTTCCAGGCGCTCATCGGGGCCATCACCCCGCCGAAGTCCTTGCGGAAGATGCGAAGATCGTCGTAGAGCTCCCGCGGCGCCACCACTACTCCCCCCATCACAGTGCCAAAGCCCCCCACGTCCTTGGTTAGTGACTCCACCACCATATGGGCGCCGTGGCGAAGGGGCTGCTGGCCGTAGGGGGTGGCGAAGGTGTTGTCCACGATGAGATAGGCCCGCTCCTCGGGTGCGCGGTCGGCGTTGTACTCGTCAACCACCGCCCTGAGGGCGGCGATGTCTATCACGTCAAGGTCGGGGTTGACCGGCGTCTCCAGGTAGACTGCCCGGGTGCGGTGGTTGAGGGCCTGGTCAAGTTCATCGGGACTGTTAAGGTCAACCCTGACCACCTCAACCCCCAGCCGAGGGAGCCAGTTCTCCAGCAGGGAGTGGGTGCATCCGTAGAGCAGGCGGTGGGCGATGATGCGGTCGCCGGCCCTGACCAACACTCCGAGGGCGGCGGCGATGGCCGCCATTCCGCTGGCAAAACAGACCGCCACCTCCCCGCCGTGGGCGAAGGCGAGGTTCTCCTCCAGCATGGCCCGGGTGGGCTCGTCCAGGCGGTCATAGATGTAGACTGGCGGCTCACCCTCCTTGGGCTCGGGGAAGCGTTCAAAACCCATTGCCCCCCTGGAGCTGGAGTACAACCGATAGGTAACGCTCTGAGAGATGGGCGGGACCACATGGTGGCGAAAGTCCCACTTCCAGGACATCATCCGCCCGTGGATGTAGTGGCTCTGGTGAGTGTATTCCTTCTCCCTCCCCTCGGGTAGGCCGGCTCCCATGCCGCTCTTGTCTTTGCCCCGCTCGGCCATGTCGCTCACCTCGCCCCAATCTTAACCCAAGGTCATCGTGGGAACGCAAATGGGTTTCTGGGGTCAGGAGTGGGGAAAAGGATTTGGCTTCCCGGTTGACAATTTCATAAATTTCTAGGTATAAATACAAATGGTGGTCCTGGCGCTGGATGTGGGACGCCGCAGGGTAGGCATTGCCCTAGTGGACGAAGGCGGTCGTCCCTGGATCCTTCGCCGGGTGAACCTTGACAGCCTGGTCCGTGAGGTGGAGGAGATCCTCGCCCACTTTCCGGTTCGCCGGATCCTCATCGGACGGGGCACCGGATACCGGCAGGTGCGCGAGATGATAGCTCCGCTCCTTGCGGACAGGAGAGTTGAGGTGTTTGGGGTAGACGAGGAAGGAACCACGATCAGGGGCAGGCAGAGGTTCGTAAGGAATCGGCCGTGGTATCTGAGGCCATTTGCTCTGCTACTGATCATCCTTGGCTACCCCGTGGACCACTATGCGGCGCTGGAGATGGCGCTGAGCTATAATGGCATGGTTAACCTACCTAGTGAGGTTGCTAGCGGCGGGAGCGGCTGTTAGACAAGTGGGGGTGAGAAGTCCACTCAGGCTGTCGGCCGTGCCCGCAAGCTGGCAGAGGTAAACCCAACAAGAGGGACCCGAGCGATACGGGAGGAAGAAGGCGGAGGAAGGAAACCTAGGAGACTTCCCAATGCCGCTTCCTCACGGGGAGCGAGGGTCCACAAGGAGGAAGGCATGAAGAAGATCGGTCTTCTTCTAACCGCCACGCTGGCCATGGTGCTGGTGGTGGCAAGCGTCGCCTTCGCCGGATTCAAGGATGTGCCCGCCAACCACTGGGCCTACGACGAGCTGGAGAAGCTCCAGGAGATGGGCATCGTTGAGGGCTACCCCGGCGGCTACTTCAAGGGCGACAACACCCTTACCCGTTACGAGATGGCGGTGCTGGTCTACCGCCTCTACAACCAGCTCAAGAGTGCGCTGGAGACGGGGAAGGGAGTTGACCCGGAGGCGCGCGCTGCCATTGAGCGCCTGGCCAACGAGTTCCGGGACGAGCTGGAGGACCTGGGCGCCCGCATTGACAATCTGGAGGGGCAGGTCCAGGACAACACCAGCGAGATCGCCAAGCTCAAGGAGCTGGTCTCTACCAAGGGCACGGTGGACTACACCGTCATGTACAGGGCGGGCTACTTCATTGACACTCCGGACGACAACCTGGCTCAGGACGTCGCCCAGGACTGGGCAATGAACGTTCACAAGTCCTTCAAGCTGGACGAGTGGACCAGCTTTGACATGAGCCTCACCTACGGTGAGGACCAGGGCTTTGGCATCTCCAGCGTCCCGGGAGGAAACAACGAGTTCGCCAACCCCAACATCAACCCTGGCTTTACCAGCCCCAGCTCGGCTAGCTTCATCGTTGACACCTTCTACGCCACCTGGGACCTGCACCGCATCTTCCCCAACTTTGCCGACTCCTTTACCGCCACCCTGGGCCGTCAGTACTTCAGCCTGGGTGAGTTTGGTCTGGCGGGCGACAACGGCTACCGGTCCAACTACGGTCTGGTGCTGAGCGCCAACTGGGATCCCAACTGGGAAGTAAACGTCGGTCTCTTCCGGCTGGAGAGCGCAACCGCTGCGCTGGTCCCGGCGGGAGGCGCAGCCATGAACCAGCCCTACGGTACCTTTGGCAGCACTGCCCGCTTCGGTCTGGGTGGTTTTGCCTCCAACTCCGATGACTTTGACTACATCCAGATCTCCTATTCCAGCGGTACCGGTACCATCCCCGGCCACGAGGACCAGTGGGGAGCTTCGCTGGTCTGGGTACCTGAAGGTGCTGGCTACGAGCACTACATTGACATCTCCGCCCACACCGAGATCAAGTGGTTTGACGAGAAATGGCTAAACGGCTTCCGCGGTGAGTGGTACTGGATGTTTGAGAACATCAACGACCAGGACCCCAACGACCCTGCCGAGTTCGTCACCAACCCGCTGGACGGCTTCACCAACAACGGTGGAGTCCTTGAGCTGGATATCTACAACGACGGCAACACCAAGTTCAGCTTTGGCTGGGCTTGGCTGCCCCAGTTGGAGGGCCTGCCCGCTTTTGCCAACGTGGACAACGACCCCTTTAGCGAGTTTGAGGTCACCACTACCCCGGATGCCCAGAACCTGGCCATTAACGTCAGCCGCTACGGCAAGAACTACTTCCCGGCCGACTTCGTCGGCGGCGGCATCTCCTGGGAGACCACCTGGAGCAACAAGCTCTACACCCGTCTCACCGCCTACCTGGGCAGCCGCATTGACGCCATCGCCGATGACCGTCCGGCGGCGGCTCGCCTGGAGTTCCGCTACCCGTGGACCAAGTCCACCACGCTGGGCCTTGACATCATCACTGCTGGCACCACCGACAACTTCTCCGATTCTGCCACCCAGCTTCGCGGCTGGGCTCTGCTAAACTGGTAGTCCCCCCCACCGTCCCGTACTGGAGGGGGGCCCGGGGAATCTTCCCGGGTCCCCCTCTCCCTTTTTTAGGGGAGGCGGTCGTATAGAATTCCCCTCCGATGGGTTTTGCTCGCTGGAAGGGCCGCTGGGGGTGGCTGCTTGGGGTACTGGTGGCGGTTGTTGTGGCCACCCCTGCCTTTGCCACCGAGATTGTCGCTGGCCACACCCGCTATGAGAGCCGCACCAAGACCTACTACTTCTCCCAGGGGGTACGGCTTACGAGCGATGCCCTGATCCCCGGCGATACCCTGGAGGTGGAGGCTGAGGAGCTGGTCTTCAGCGCGAGTGCCCTTTCGCTCAGGGTGGTCGGGGAGACTAAGCTGAGGTTGCTTGAGAGCGGGATTGAGCTTACTGGCCAGGACCTGGTCTATGAGGGACGGAGTGGGGAGGGAAGGCTCAGTCAGGTTAAGGCGGTGCTACCGGCCAGGCTGGGGGAGGAGATCCGCCGGGGGATCGCCGACACGGCGAGCATCTCTCCCGCTTCGGCCACTCCAGCCGCCACCGCCGCCCGGCGCTCGCTGGCCATGCGCGGTACCCTCTATGTCCTCTCCGGCGAGCTCCGCTTCAGCCGCCGGTCAGGTGGGCGAGGGATACTTAACTTTGAGCAGGTAAGGCTCTCCAACACTCCGCGGGAGGAGACTGACATTTTCGTCTCCCTGCGACGGCTTACCCTGGTGCAGGGGGAGGCCATCTACCTTGAGGGGATCGCCCTCCACTTCCGAGGTATCAAGGTCTTCTCCTGGCCCAGCTACCGGATTAATCTTCGTCCTACCGGGGGTGGCTTTGACCCCGGCCTGCCCCGCTACCGCTCGGACCGGGTGGTGGGGCGGGAGATCTCCCTCTCCCCCAGCTACTCGGTTGGGGACGGGCGGCTCTTTGTGGACCTCAACTACACCACCCGCCGCAGCACCTTCGCCGGCTACCGGCTGGTGGTGGGGGAGGCCGAGCGGAGTCTGGGGGAGCTTGCTCTAGCCACCGGCCGCTTTACCGTACGCGACCGGGAGGGCGGCTCCATCCTGCTCAGCCGTGACTGGGAGGTTGAGCTGAGGAGGGAGTTTGTGGGCGGGGGGTGGATGCGGCGGCTGATGCTCCTTGGGGCGGCGGGCAGGCTTACCGAAATCAGCTTCCCCGAGGAGGGGAGGCGCGAGGTGGAGGTGAGCAGGCGCATGCTGGGGGGAGAGATGGACCTTGCTCCCCTGCCCCTTACTGACCGGCTCAGCCTCAATATGCTTTTGTTTGCTCGCCTGTATGACTACTCGGGGCAGGGGGATGACTACCGGGTGGGGGGGGGACGGGTGAGCCTGGACTACCGCACCCCCTATGGCTCAAACTTCGTCGGCTTTACCCTCAGGGAGCGCACCGGCCCCACTCCCCTGGTGAGCGACCGGAGCTTTCTGGAAAAGGAGCTCAATGTGGGATTGGTGGGCAGGGTTTCCCGCCGCTATCTCTTGGGAATGGACTACCGGCTGGACATGGAGCGAAACCGCACCGACAAGCTGAAACTTTCCCTCTACTACCTCTTTCCCAACTACAACCTGCAGTTCTTCTATGAGGCGGTGGACCAGACCTTCGGGGTCACCCTGGGGCTGCTGGGCACCGATCACCTCTGAAGGCCAGCTAGCCGGCTGGCACCAGCTCCCGGTAGACCTCCACCACCCGGGCAGCACTCCTCCGGAGGTCAAAGCGCTCCTCCACCACCTCCCGCGCCCTTCTGCCCAGCTCGCTGCGCAGGGTCTCGCTCTCGGCCAGGATGCGCACCTTCTCACAGAGCTCCTCTTCCGAGCCGGGCTGATAGAGCAGACCGTTTTCTCCGTCCACCACATATTCGGGCACCGATCCCACCCGGCTGGCCACCACCGGCAATCCCACCGCCATAGCTTCCACCAGGGCATAGCCGAAGCCCTCCCAACGGCTGGCGGAGACGAAGATGTCAAGGGCCCCCAGCACCTCCCAGACCCGCTGGATGAGGCCGGCAAAGTGGCAGCTCTGGCGGATGCCCAGCCGCTCAGAGGTGAGCTCCAGGGAGCTTAGTGCCTGGCCGTCGCCGATTATCACCAGCCGGAGGCGGGGGTTCTCGCGCATGAGGGGGGCTAGTGCCCTAAGCAGGATGTCCCACCCCTTGGCATGGGAGATGCGACCCGCGTTGCCCAGGGCGAGGTGATCGGGGGAGAGGCCCAGCTTGCGGCGCGCTTCCTCCCGCTGGCCGGCCGAGGGAGGATGGAAGCGCTCCAGGTCAATCCCGTTGTAGATCAGGCGCACCCTCTCCTCGGGGGGGTGGAAGTGGCGCAGGACGTGGCGCCTGACCGCACCGGAGACACAGATCACCCGCTCGCCGCGGGCCATCACCGAGGAGAGGAGGCCGGGCCGGTAGGGGCTGTGGCAGGTAGTGACCAGGTGGAAGGGGGAGGTGGGGCGGGCGGCGAGGAAGGCGTGCCAGGCGGGAACCCGGCTGTGGGCGTGGACGATCTGAAAGCGGCCCGAGCGGAGCAGGCGGGCGATCTGGGGCTGGGAGAGGAGGAAGCGCAGGGGGTTCTTGCTGGCTATGGGCAGGGGGATGTGCTCCACTCCCCACTCGGGCAGCTGCTCGGCCAGCCGTCCGCCGGTGGAGGCCACCGCCACCTTCAGTCCCAGCCTGGCCTGGGCCCGACTCAGGTCGGAGACGTGGCGCTCCACTCCACCTAGCTCTAGGGCGGGGAGCAGGTGAAGCACCGACAGCCCTTGGGCATCCCCCACGGCAAGCGATTATAGGCTCGCCGGCCGGCCGTATAGAATCGGGGCCTGGGAGGAAGCCATGATTGGAAAGCCACTTGCGGGAAAGGTTGCGCTGATTACCGGCTCGTCACGGGGCATCGGGAGGGCCATTGCCCTCCGGATGGCGGAGCTGGGGGCCGATGTGGCGGTAAACTTCGTCCGCCAGCGCCAGAAGGCGGAGGAGGTGGCGGAGCAGATCCAGTCGCTGGGCCAGCGGGCGGTGGTGATCAAGGCCAACGTGGCCGACGAGGAGTCGCTCAGGCGCCTCTTTCGGGAGACGGTGGAGGGACTGGGCAGGCTGGACATCTTTGTGGCCAACGCGGCCATCGCCCCCTTCGCCCGCACCATTGACTACAAGCCCAAGCACTTTGAGTTTGCCATGCGGGCAAACCCTTTGAGCTTTCTGATCGGCGCCCAGGAGGCGTTTCGCATCTTCACCCAGCAGTCGGGGCTCACCCTGGAGGAGCTTGACCGGATAGTGGAGGCGGGGGAGAAGCCGCCCCACATCGGCGGCCGCATCATCGCCATCAGCTCCACCGGGCCCTGGCACTACATCCCCGGCTATGTGGGGGTGGCCACCGCCAAGGCGGCCATCATCACCCTGGCCCGCTACCTGGCCTACGAGCTGGGCCGCTTCGGCACTACGGTGAACGTGGTAAGCGGTGGCCCCATTGAGACCGAGAACATGAAGTTCTTCCCCGAGGAGATCCGCCGCCAGTGGATCAAGAATACCCCCATGGGCCGGCTGGGACAGCCCACCGACCTTGCAGGGGTGGTGGCATTTCTGGCCACCCCGGATGCGGACTGGATCAACGGGGAGAACATCATCGTTGACGGCGGGCTGGGACTAATCTAGCCATGCACCGAGTAGTTTGGTAGGTGAATCTGCTGGCCAGAAGGGCACTCCTTGCGGCGACCGGCCTCGCCATGCTAGCGGTGGCGGGGCTGGCGCTTAACTGGTCACTGCGGGAGTTTCAGCAGATTGAGAGCATCCACCGCAAGCTCTCCGCCGTTGCCGTCCAGACAGAAAAGCTCAAGAGCGAGGTCATCCTGCTAAGTCAGGCCATTGACCGGGCGGGGGCCGACCGCACCGGAGAGCTCAGCCTGATCAGCGAGGAGGGCCTGGATTATCGCCGGCTGCTGGGAGCCATTGACCAGGCCTTCCTGATGATGGGGCAGAAGGGAAGCTGGGAGGAGC
>JALSIF010000218.1 GCA_026981635.1 bacterium
CACTCCCAGGTAGAAAGCCAGACCGGCTGGAAGGGAGGAGATGATAAAGACCAGCAGCCCCTTAAGGAAGCCGGTCCTGAGCAGCATGCTTATGATTAGTCCATCTACCAGGGTGACGAAGAGCCAGGGAATGGCCCTAAGGTAGAGCGGACCGGAGAACTGGAGGGTGCTGAGGGTAAAGCCGGTGAAGAAAAGCAAGGTAATGGCGCAGAGGAGGGCTAGCTGTAAGGTTGGTCTCGGGTAGCCCAGGGGACGGGAGAGGGCGCTTAGCAGGTAGACCATAAGCCCCAGGGAAAGGGAGATGAGCAGGGTGGCAAGCAGGATGATGACGAGCGACATGGAAAGACTTTAGCTTAGCCGGCTGCTTGGATGGATCTGGATAGGTTGAGGAGGCTTCTGGAATCCTACCGCCAGGGTGGGTCCGACTGGCGCACGGTCATTGCCGAGATACAGCGGGAGATGGCGAGGGAGCTTCTCGGTGTTAGGGCGGATCCCCTGAGGTGGGAAAGGCTTGGCTTCCCCGAGGTGGTGATGGGCAGGGGAAAGAGCCTTAACCAGCTCAGGGAGGCGGTGCGTCGCCTCAAGCCCCGGGTGCTGGTGAGCAGGCTCACCCCCTCTCAGATGGAAAACTTTTCCCGCTGGTCGGAGGGAGAACTGGAGCTGGAGGTGGACGCCCGGCTGGCCTACCATCCGAGCCTGATCCAAGGTCCGGTCCAGCCCTACCGGGTATACCTCCTGACTGGTGGAACAGCCGACCTGCCGGTGGCACGGGAGTGCCAGCTCTGCCTCATGGCCTGCGGGATCCCAGCCCAGCTCTTCGCCGACGTGGGGGTTGCCGGCCTCCACCGGCTGGCCCCCTTGGCTAGTGACCTTGTCGGGGCGAGTGCGGTGGTGGTGGTGGCGGGGATGGAGGCTTCCCTTGCTACCCTAGTGGCATCCATCACCCCGGCGCCAGTAATAGCAGTGCCCTCTTCGGGGGGAGGGGTCACCCCCCTGGCAGGGATTGAGTCCCTCGTCTCCATGCTCTCCTCCTGTGTGCCCGGTCTTCAGGTGGTAGCCATTGACAGTGGGGTGAGTGCGGCGGCAGCGATAGTTCGCATCCTACGCGTTGGAGAGCAGAAGGAGGAGGGCTAGGTAGGCCACCATGCCGACAGCAACCAGCGTGGTGAGCCGACGGCGGCTGAGCCAGGCGGTGAGCTGGGCAAGCAGGAAGAGGGCCAGGGCAGTCCCCAGGTAGGGGAGTAGTTCGGCAGCGGGCACCCTCGCCAGCACCGGTGAGGGAGAAAGAAAGAGCAGGGCAAGGAGTAATCCGCGCCCCAGCTCACCGCGGGGGAGTGGCTCCCCACCCGGACTTGCCGCCCAGGCTCCCACCACCAGCAGGGCAAACCCGCCGTAGGCCATGATCACCTGCGCTGGGTAGAGGCGGGGATCGGCCGGATGGCTGGCGTTGAAGGGGAGGTTTACCGCCCCCACCATGAGTCCCGCCAGCACCACCAGCAGGAGCAGGGTGGGGGCCGCTGCCCCGCGGGGCCTACGCAGGGCGGGCAGGGGTTCATAGTCCACCGTAAACACCGCCAGGTAGAGGGCAAGAACCATAACTGGAGCCATGGCCAGCAGAATCCCCTGCTCTCCGCCGAGGGCGCGGGAGATGAGCGGGTGGCTGGCCATTGCCTCCCCCACACCGCCAGCCGCCTTGAGTATGCCTACCGGAGCCTCCAGTGCCACCAATGGTGAGGCAAGGCCGGCGAGGGAGAAGGGGGGTGGCAGGGCATACCAGGTGATGCCTGCCACCAAGGGGAGGGCTGGGACCATGGTGGCATCAAGACCGCTGCCACCTGCCAGCCCTGCCCTCAGGCCCCCCAGGTAGGAGGCGGTGGAGAGAAGACCGAGGGCAAGGCCGGCAAACAGACCCCGAGTCAGCTCAGCGATGGCAAGCTGGGCACCGGCCAGGGGGGTGCCCAGCAGGGCTCCCCCTGTACCAACCAGCAGGGTGAGGGCCAGGGCCTCGGCCGCCGGCCGCAGGG
>JALSIF010000219.1 GCA_026981635.1 bacterium
CCGGCTTCATCGGCTCCAATCTGGTGGAAGCTCTGCTCAGCCGGGGGGAGCGAGTCCGGGTAATTGACGACTTCTCCACCGGCCGGCTGGAGAACCTGGCTCCTTTCCTTGACCGCATAGAACTGATTGAGGCCAGCATCACCGATGAAGACACCGTTGAGCGTGCCCTTCAGGGAGTGGACTATGTGCTTCACCAGGCCGCCCTGCCCAGCGTGGCGCGCTCGCTTGAGGAGCCTGCCCGCACCAACCTGGTCAACGTCCAGGGGACGGTCATCCTGCTTGAGGCGGCAATAAGGGCAAGAAACGAGGGGCTTGCCCCCATCAAGCGCTTTGTAATAGCTGGCTCATCCAGTGTTTACGGCAACACAACCCGACTGCCCAAGCGGGAAAGCGATACTCCCTCTCCCCTCTCCCCCTATGCAGTCAGCAAGCTGGCCCAGGAGCATTATGGCCAGATTTTCCACCGGGTCTACGACTTGCCGGTGATAATACTTCGCTACTTCAACATTTACGGTCCCCGCCAGGATCCCCTGAGCCAATATGCAGCGGTTGTACCTGCCTTCATCACCGCCTTGCTGCGGGGCGATCGGCCGGTTATCTACGGGGACGGAGAACAAACCAGGGATTTCACCTATGTGGCCGATTGTGTTCAGGCTAACCTCAGGGCCTGCACCGCCCCCAGTGAAGCCTGTGGAAAGATCTTCAATGTCAGCTTCGGAAAGCGGATCTCCATCAACGAGCTGCTCTCCACCATCTGTGAGCTGATGGGCAAGGAGCCGGTTGAACCCCTCTATCAACCCGCTCGCCCCGGCGATGTGCGTGATTCGCTTGCCGATACCAGCCTGGCCAGGCAGTATCTCGGCTACCATCCCAACTTCCCGCTGGAAAAGGGCCTCATGGAGACCATACGCTGGTTCCAGCAGGCTCAGCCTACCGCCAAAGTGCTTGAGCAGGGAATGGAGCAGGCCTAGCCCAGCTTCACCGTGAGGTAGGCCTTGAGCTTGTCGGCGATATCGGTGTAGGTTTCATACTCCAGAAGGTCGTGCTTCATGTAGTCCACCAGGGGAAGCTCGTACCCCTCCCCCCGCCTGCGGACAAGCACTACCCGCTTGCCCTGGCCATAGGCGACCCCGATAAGCATGAGCATAGTTGAGTTCCACTCATCAATCAGAAACACCGCCGCCTCGCTCTCCTGGATGTTCTCACACAACCGGCAAGCCTGGTCAAGGTCGTTTAGGGGCTCCTCCATCCGGTAGGGCACTAGATTTATCTCCCGGATGGCGGGCACAATCACCCGCTCCCAAAGTTCGTCGTTGCGCGCACTCTGGGCAAGGTGCACCGTCACCTTCTTCTCGGTGAAGATGGGGTTTTTCCTGCACTGTCCCTCAGGAAACCTCCAGCAGCGGATAGTGTCGGTAGCGTCGCGGCGGTTTCTGAGTAGCCTAAGGTAGTCGCGCTTTAACTCCTCCAGCGCCTGTTCAACCTGCTCCTGGGTGACCGGCAGCTCCACTTCGGCCCCCCCCAGATGGCGCTCCATCTCCACCCCCGGGTTCTGAACCTCGGTGTAGTAGGGGCACTGCTCGCAGGTGGAAAAGTCGTAGAGCCTGATGCCCAGTTCCCGGCAGCTCATGGAGACGACCACCTTCCCCTCCCCCCGATAGGGCTTAAGCTCCGTTCCCAGGGAAAGGAAGCGGCAACGGGGGACGGACAGGATCTGGGGGACCTCGCAGTTGTAGCAGGTTAGCGGGTCAACCTCGTTTACGTGGGGATCGGTGGAGATGACGCAGCGGGTGGTTCCACGTTCCACCCGCCGGAAACGGCAGGCGGGGATGTCCAGGAAGTTCTCAAAGGTTGGACCTCGCCTTCGCTTAGGGCTCAACGGCAGCCTCCGTGAAAGTTATAGCACCCATCCCCAAATCCACCGCCCTATGGTGGGCCACCTGCTCCTGCTATCATACCCGCCCACCATGGATGAAGGGAAGGGACGGGACTGCCGTGGACTGCTCTACGACCCCTACCCGGAAGGGGTAGGAAGCGGCAACGTACGCTATTTCTTCTGCACTTGTGGAGCCAGTGCCTGGGATCTCAGCACCCTACCCGGCGGCCAGATCCCCCTGCGCGGGGTCTATGAGATTGCCTGCTGCAACTGCGGTAGAAAGACCCGGTTTGACTTCGGGCGGGAGGTCTTCTACGAACACGAACCCTACATCCCAGAGAGCGAAGAGGAGACCAGGTTTGCTGGCCGGGTCTACGACTAGCCAGGCCCGCTAGCCCTTCCCGTTGTCCACCTTAAGGGGCCTTCCCCGACCGATCTCAAGCATGCGGTCAATGGCTCGCCGTGCCCTCCTGATCACCTCTTCCGGAAGCTCAACGATCTGCTCGGGGCGGGGCTCCTTCATGCACTGAAGGACATTGCGCAGGTTAATCCGCTTCATGTAGGGACAGAGAACGCAGCTGCCAATAAACTCACTTTCGGGAAACTCCACCCTGAGCCGGTCGGCCAGCCCACACTCGGTAACCAGCATGAACCGACCCGGATGGTGGCTGCGCACATACTCCACCATGTTGCCGGTGGAGCCGGCCAGGTCAGCGTGGGCCACCACCGCCGCATCGCACTCGGTGTGGACCAGAACTTTGAGGTCGGGGAAGCGGCGCTTGAAGTAGTCCACCGTCTCGGCCATGAAGTTCTCGTGGACGATGCAGGTTCCCTGCCAGGTAATGAGCCGCTTTTTGGTGTAGGGCTGGAGGTTTTGGGCCATAAGCTGGTCGGGGATGAAGATCACCTCATCCCCCTCCATCGCCTCAATCACCTCCAGAGCGTTGGCGCTGGTACAGCAAGCATCGCTCTCCGCCTTCACTTCGGCGCTGGTGTTGATGTAACAGACCACCGGCACCCCGGGATGCTCCGCCTTGAGCCTTCTCACCTCCCCGGCGGTGATGGAGTCAGCCAGCGAGCATCCCGCATCGGGGGCGGGATGAAGAACTGTCTTGTGGGGGGAAAGCACCTTGGCCGTTTCGGCCATGAAGCGCACCCCGCAAAAGACGATCACCTCGGCTTCAGACTCAGCAGCATGGCGAGAGAGGCCCAGCGAGTCTCCCGAGTAGTCGGCAATACCATAGATGATGTCCGGGGTCTGGTAGGAGTGGGCAAGGATGACTGCCCGTTTCTCCTCCTTCAGCCGGTTGATCTCCAAGGTGAGGGGAGCGATCAGCTCACACTCGGCAAGGGAGAACTCGGCATGGCGCAAGTGCTCATAAAGGCGCTCCGCCTCTCGCCTGATCTGTCCAGGGCTGAAATCCAGATCGGAGAACTCTACCGCTGGCTGCTGCACCTTGTTGTTACCGCCTGCCCCTCGCTGGTTTCCTTACCTTTTTTACCACAATAACCCCAGATTGGTCTTAGTTGCGGCAGGCAACGAGAAACTGGCCCCTCAGACTGGCGGTGCCTGGCGCTTGACCACCTTCAGGCGGGTGAGGTTTCGCTCCCGCTGAAGCTTGAGCTCCTCCACCTCCCATGGCTCAAAGGCGGTGTAGGGATCGGCCGAAAGCTGGTTGAGCTTTTCCTCCGCCTCGGCCAGGTTGCGGGTGGCGCGATCCACATCAATCTCGTCGCGGTGCTCAGCCATGTCGGCAAGGATGCGCACCCCCTCTCGGTGAACCTCTAGGAACCCACCGTGGGTGGCGAAGAACTCCACCTTCCCATCGGGAAGGCGGACAATTAGCTCGCCAATGCGCAGGGCAGCGATCATGGGCTGGTGGTGGGCCCAGACCCCAAAGTAGCCGTCCAGCCCGGGGGCGATGATGGATACCACCTCACCCTCCCAGATGGGTCCATCGGGGGTGTAGAGCTCAAGCCGGTAGGTCCTAGCAGCCATCGCCCGCTAGACCACCTCCTCCTCTTCCACCAAGAGGCCCTCACGCCTCATCTGCTCGTAGTGCTCAAACACCTCGTCAATGTCGCCCTTCATGTAGAAGGCCTGCTCGGGGATGTGATCAAGCTCTCCCTCCAGGATGCGCTTGAAGGAGGCCACCGTCCTCTCCAGGGGGACATACTTGCCCGGCTGGCCGGTGAACTGCTCGGCCACGTGGAAGGGCTGGGAGAGGAAGCGCTGGATCTTGCGCGCCCGCCGAACGGTCAGCTTGTCCTCCTCGGTGAGCTCCTCCATGCCCAGGATGGCGATGATGTCCTGCAGATCCTTGTAGCGCTGCAACACCCGCTGGACCTCACGGGCTACCGTGTAGTGCTCCCATCCCACCACCTCGGGGCTGAGGATGCGGCTGGTGGAGGCCAGCGGGTCCACCGCCGGGTAGATGCCCAGCTCGGCCAGGGAGCGCTCCAGGTTGGTGGTGGCGTCCAGGTGGGCGAAGGTGGTGGCGGGGGCGGGGTCGGTGTAGTCGTCGGCCGGCACGTAGATGGCCTGGATGGCGGTGATGGATCCGCGCTGGGTGGAGGTGATTCGCTCCTGCAGCTGGCCCATCTCGGCGGCCAGGGTGGGCTGATATCCCACCGCACTGGGCAGACGGCCAAGCAGGGCGGAGACCTCCGAACCGGCCTGGACGAAGCGGAAGATGTTGTCAATAAAGACCAGAACATCAAGCCCCAGCTCGTCGCGGAAGTACTCGGCGATGGTGAGGGCGGTAAGCCCCACCCTGAGCCGCGCACCGGGGGGCTCGTTCATCTGGCCGAAGACCATCACGGTGGACTTGATCACCCCGCTCTCGGTCATCTCCAAGAGGAGGTCGTTGCCCTCGCGGGTGCGCTCGCCCACCCCGCCGAAGACCGAGTAGCCGTGGTGCTCGTAGGCGATGTTTCGGATCAGCTCCTGGATAAGCACCGTCTTGCCCACCCCGGCACCGCCAAACAGTCCCACCTTGCCTCCCTTGAGGTAGGGAGCAAGGAGGTCAATCACCTTGATGCCGGTCTCCAGGATCTCAAGCTCGGTGGACTGCTCAACCAGAGGGGGAGCATCGCGGTGGATGGGCCAGTAGTCGGCCGCCTCCACCTCGCCCTTCTCGTCAATGGGGTTGCCGGTGACATCAAACAGCCGGCCCAGGGTGCCTTCGCCTACCGGCACCTTGATGGGCTGGCCGGTGTCAATCACCTCCATCCCCCGGACCAGACCGTCGGTGTTGTCCATGCAGACCGCCCGCACCACGTTGTTCCCCAGGTGCTGGGCCACCTCGCTTACCAGGGGCATCTGCCCCTCCCGCTCCACGATCAGGGCGTTATAGATAGCGGGCAGCTCCCCCTCGGGGAACTCCACATCCAAGGTGGGTCCGATGATCTGGACGATCTTGCCCCGGTTCTTGACCTCATACTGTGCCATGGTTGCCTACTCCTTGATGATTGCGGTTTGGATCAGGCACCTCCGCCCATCTTGCGCAGCGCTTCTGCGCCGCCCACGATGTCCAGTATCTCGTTGGTGATGCCCTCCTGGCGGGCCTTGTTGAACCAGAGGGTGAGGGTCTTGATCATGTCCTCTGCCGCCTGGGTGGCGTTGTCCATTGCCACCATCCTCGCCCCGTGCTCGCTGGTGTAGGTCTCCTGAATGGCCCTAAACAACACCGCCTCGTAGTAGCGGGGAAGCAGGGTGCCGATCATCTCCGGCCCGGAGGGCTCAAACAGGACCTCGCCCTTTAGCCCTCCCCCATCTGCCTCGGCAAAGGGCCTGACCGATTCTTCGGTGATGGGGAGAAGCTGGCGCTGGGTGGGGATGTTTTTGACCACGTTGATGAAGTGGGCGTAGATCAGGTCAACCCGCTCGTAGCGGCCGCTGAAAAACAGCTCCCGGGCAAGGTCGGCGATGGGCTTTACCTCCCGGTAAGTAGCCTGCTTGGAGAACCATGGATAGTGGCGCACGATCTCAACCTTCCGGCGGCGGAAGAAGAGCCACCCCTTGCGACCCACCGTAATGAGGTCCACCTCCCTGCCCTGCTCCTTCTGCTGGTGAATGTAGGAGCGGGCCGCCCGGATCAGGTTGGCGTTGAAGGCCCCACACAGCCCCTTCTCTGCCGTAAGTAGGATAAGCAGGCTGCGACCGGTGGGCTCGGGAACGGTGGAGAGGGGGTGGGGATATTCGGAGAGGTGGGGAGCAAGGTCGGCCATCAGGCGGTTTAGGGTGTCAAAGTAGGGGGCGCTAAGCCTGGTCTGTCCCTCCGCCCGGGAGAGCTTGGCGGCCGAGACCATCTTCATGGCTCGGGTTATCTGGCGGGTGTTGTTGACCGACTTTATCCGCCGCTTGATGGCCCTTTCCTTTCCACCCGGCATGGCCTAACTCCCTTCTCCCTTGCCTTCGTCCTCTTCCTTCCCGCTTTCTTTCCCCTCTCCCACCTGATCACGAAGATGGGAGGCAAAACCGATCTCTACCCCCTCCTCGGCGGGTGCATAACCCTCCCGCTCGGGGAAGAAAACCACCGAGGTGATGAACTGCCACAGGATCAGCACATAGGCCTTGTAGCAGACCTTGCGCCGTTTCTCTGGCGGGATGTACTCCCCATCCTCAGTAAAGGCGGGGATGGAGCAGAAGTTGGGGTGCTCCACCCAGAGGCCAAGCTGGTCCACTCCCACAATACGGGCATAGAAGCTGGGCTCGTCTATGCCCTGCACACCAATGAGCTTCAAGGCATCGGGATTGACCCTAAGGAGCACCTTGGCCCCCTCAATCTCCTTGATGCTCATCTCTGTAGGGGTACCAGGCAACGCTTCCACCTGCCTCAGGCCGCCTCTCCGCCGGCCGCCGGCACCTCCTCAAGCTCCCCCTGGGCCTTGAGCTCCTCGCGGAACTTGGCGGTGAACTCCTCGCAGGCCTTCTTGAGCTTCTGCTCAATCTCCTCGGGGAGCTGGCCGGTCTGGCGGATGTGGATGAGGATCTCCTCGTAATTCTCCTTCACGTAGGCAATGAGTCCCTTCTCGTAGTCGCGCACCTTGGCCACCGGAAACTCATCCAGGTAGCCCTGGGTGCCGGCGTAGATGGCTACCACCTGCTCCTCGTTGGGGACCGGCTGATACTGGCCCTGCTTGAGGAGCTCGGTCATCCGCTCACCGCGGGTGAGCTGACGCTGGGTGGCGGGGTCAAGCTCGGAGCCAAACTGGGCAAAGGCGGCCAGCTCACGATACTGGGCCAGGGCCAGGCGGAGCATGCCGGCCACCTTCTTCATCGCCTTGGTCTGGGCAGAACCACCCACCCGGCTCACCGAGAGACCCACGTTGATGGCCGGTCGGATGCCCTGGTAGAAGAGGTCGGGCTCCAGGTAGATCTGGCCGTCGGTGATGGAGATCACGTTGGTGGGAATGTAGGCGGAGACGTCGCCCGCCTTGGTCTCAATGATGGGCAGGGCAGTAAGTGACCCGCCGCCGTGATCATCGTTCAGTTTGCAGGCCCGCTCAAGCAGGCGCGAGTGGAGGTAGAAGACGTCGCCCGGGTAGGCTTCACGGCCCGGCGGGCGGCGAAGCAGCAGGGAGAGGGTGCGGTAGGCATCGGCGTGCTTGGAGAGGTCGTCGTAGATCACCAGCACATCCTTGCCCTGCCAGAGGAACTCCTCCCCCATGGCGCAGCCGGCGTAGGGGGCGATGTACTGGAGGGGAACTGGGTCGGAGGCAGTAGCACTTACCACCGTGGTGTACTCCATGGCGCCGTGCTTCTCCAGCACATCCACCACCCGGGCCACGGTGGAGCGCTTCTGCCCGATGGCCACATAGATACAGATCACCGGTCGGTCGGTGTTCTGGGTGGATTTCTGGTTGATGATGGTGTCAATGACGATGGCGGTTTTGCCGGTCTGGCGGTCGCCGATGATCAGCTCACGCTGGCCACGGCCGATGGGGATCATGGAATCTATCGCCTTGATGCCAGTCATCAGGGGGATCTTTACCGGCTCCCTCAGCACCACACCGGGGGCTTTCACCTCCAGCGGGCGGGTCTTCTTGAGGGGGATGGGGCCCTTGCCGTCGAGCGGCTGACCGAGGGGATTTACCACCCGGCCGATCACCGCCTCCCCCACCGGCACGCTCATCACCCGGCCGGTGCGCTTGACTGTGTCCCCCTCCTTCACCTTCTCCCCGGAGCCCATCAGCACCACCCCGACGTTCTCCTCCTCCAGGTTGAAGGCGATGCCGTAGACCTCGCCGGGGAACTCCAATAGCTCCATCGCCATGCAGTTCTCAAGCCCGAAGACCCGGGCGATACCGTCGCCCACCGAGAGCACAATCCCCCGGTCCTCCAGCTTGAGCTCCCGCTCGTAGGACTCAAGCTGCTGCTTGATTACACTGGCAATCTCTTCCGGTTTGATGCTCATAACCGCTCCTCCCTGTTGAGGCTAGGCCATCAGGCGAGCCTCCGGTGCATTGAGCAATTCATAGAGCTCCTTGAGGGCGGTGCTCAGGCTTCCGTCTATCACCCGATCGCGGCCCAGGTAGACCACCAGGCCACCCAGCAGGTCGGGATTCACCCTGAAGGTGGTGCGGAAGTTGTAGTCACTGAACTTCTTAATCACCGCAAGAAGCTCCTGCTTCTCCTCCTCGGTGAGCTCCACCGCACTCTCCACCACCACATCCTCCACCCCGCGATAGCGGTCGGTGAGGATGTCGTAGTAGTCCAGCACCGCCTGAATGTCGGCCGCCCTCCCCCTGCGCAGCATGAGTCTGATCAGCTCAAGCAGGGGTCTTGCGGGAGGCTCCTCAAATAGCTCCTGGATAAACTGGAGCTTGGCCTCCAGGCTGATCTCGGGGTGCTGGATGAAGCGGCGCACCTCGGGATCGGAAAGCTTTTTCTCCAGGTACATGGCCTGCTGGTCAATCTCCTCCACCAGCCCCTTCTCTTTAGCCAGCTCAAACAGGGCGGTGGCGTAGCGCTTGGCCACTGGCAGATTTACTCCCTTCATGGCCGCCCCACTCAGAGCTCCCTTAGCTCGCCGATGAAGCGCCTGACCAGCTGGTGGTGCTTCTCTTCATCCAGACCCTCGCGGAGGACCTTGCGGGTGAGGTCAAAGCTAAGGTCAATGGCCAGGCGGCGGATCTCCTCCTTGGCCGCCTCCCGCTCCCGCTCAATCTCCTCGCGGGCTCGCTGGAGCATACGCTCCTTCTGCAGCTCCGCCTCCTCACGAAGCTTCTCGGCCAGCTCCTCCCCTTTGCGCATCGCCTCCTGGAAGCGCTTCTGGGCCTCGTCCTCAATCTTTCTCAGCCTCTCCTCCAGCTCCTTCTGGCGCTGGTCAAGCTCCGCCTGTCGCCGCTCGGCCTCCTTGAAACCCTGCTCAATCAAGGCCCGGCGCTGGTCAATTACCTCCACCACCGGCTTCCAGGCCAGCCGGTAGAGGACATACCAGAAGACCAGCGTGCCGATGAGGGCGATGGGGATGAGCTTTACCTGTTCAATGAAGAATTCCACCCGCGCCCTCCTACTTTACGAAGGCGATCAGGAGCACGTAGAGGGTGAGCGCCTCAATGAAGCCCGCACCGATCAGCATGGCGGTCTGGATGCGGCCGATGGCCTCCGGCTGACGGCCCATCGCCTGCATGGCACCCATGCCCAGCAGGCCGATGCCGATGCCGCTGCCGATCACCGACAGACCAACTCCAAGTGCGTATCCGGCTCCCTCTGCTGGAATGCCCATTTTGGTTCTTTCCTCCTTCTTGGAATTTGTGGATCTCTCTTTGGCCCCGCTTGGGCGGGGATAGCTTACAAGGATCGGTTCTAGCCTAGGCGGCGTGGCCCGCCTCCTCGTGGGCGTGCTCCTCATGGGGAAGGGATAGGGCGATATAGAGGGTGGAGAGGAGAGAAAAGATTACCGCCTGGATCACCGAGAGCAGTGCGGCCAGGAAGATGAAGAAGAAGTAGAGGAAGACGCCCATGAACTTGGGAAGTAGGCCGGTGCCCACCGTACCTACCACTAGGCCGCCAAACACGGCCAGGAGCACATCCTTGGAGAAGATGTTGCCGAACAGTCGCAGGGAGAGGCTCACCGGTCGCATGAGCTTCTCCATCAAGTGGATGATGGCAAACAGCGCCCCCAGAAGGACGGTCATCACCAAGGGAAGGGAGGGGTCGTAGCCCACCAGGTGGAGGAAATACTTCTTGGGGCCGTTTCTCACCAGCTCGGTTATCTCGGTGGCGAAAAATACCACCAGCGCCATGCCGAAGTTGATCCCCCACACCGAGGAGGGAGGCTTCATCAGTACCACCAGCTCAAAGAAATTCATGAAGAGGATGACCACAAACAGCCCTCCCACCAGGCCGATGTAGCGGTCAACCTCCTTGGCACCCAGGATCTCCCCGAAGAATCTCCTCAGCCCGTCCACCACCCACTCGGTGAAGATGGCAAACCGGCTCCCCGGCTTTACCCTGACCAGGCGGGAGAAAACCACCGCCCAGCCGAGGACGATGACGAGGGCTAGGGTGAAATAGAAAACAGTAGAGATATCCTTCACCGTGTAGGCGAAGAGGTCGGAGCCAAAAAGCTTGAACACTACCGTCTCCGGTGACGCATCAGGTAGTGCTCGTAGGAAAAGCAGGGTAACAAGATCGGGGAGCTCGGGTACGTGTACCCCGGCTGCCTCACCACCTTCACCGCCAACCAGGATAAACATCCTTCCACCTACCTGCCTAACTCTGAGTGCCTCTTTCGCCCGCTTCCCCAAAGCTGGGACACACCCAGCCCCAGCAGGGTCGCGGGTACCGCTCCCACGCCCACAACAAGCCCCATCCACTCGCCTCTAAGCCACCAGAAGATGGGGATAAGGCTAAGGAGCGCCGAGAGTTTAGCAACGAGAACTAGAAGTGTAAACCAGCCCGGCGGGGCGGGCCGATCACCCCCCCCATGGAGGGGACGAAACAGGCTCCGAATGGTTGCCCCAAGCAGCAGCCAGTTTATAAGCGACCATCCCCCCATCACCAGCAAGGAGCGGTAGGTAAGGCCGGGAACTAGGGGAACAAGTGCCAGCCAAGCCAGGGTCCAGAAGAGGATGCCCAGGGCGACCCTGCTTTCCCGGTAGGGGGAATCGGGGTCGGCCGAAAACACCTCCCGCACCCAGCTTGGATCAGGAGCTGCCATCGGTGAGTTTGGCCACCTGGCCGATGAGATTTGCCACCTCTATCAGACTTGCCACCAGCCCCAGCAGGGTGACCAGGGGCATCAGGAAGGTGGTGCCCAGCTTGCCGTCCAAGAATCTGCCCAGAAAGAAGCCCACCAGGGGACCCGCCACCATCACCATGGGGATGGTGCTGGCGATGGCATAGATCCTTAGCTGGCGGCTTAGCCCCTTGGGGTCGTCAAAGAAGCCCACTGGCCATAGCTTAGCCCCCTAGGGCATAAAACGGACAATCCAGGGCAGGTCCCGCTCGTCCACCACGCCGTCTCCCGACGGGTCCAGCCAGGGGCGGAAGAGACCGCTGGTGTTGTCCACCCCCAGGGGGAGCAGGTCGTTCAGGGTCTCCACATCCTTCCCGTCCACCACCCCATCCTCGTTGAGGTCACCCCTAAGGCTCATCACGTCAATGAGCACCACATCCTCCGAGGAGCCGAACTGGGGGCTGTCCACCTGGGCGCGGATGCGGTAGCGGCCGTTTCTGAGCCCGCCGAGCTGGAGGGCAAAGATGGCCGGCACCCCGTCCTCCACCCCATAGGGCTCGGCTGAGACCTCCCCCTCCCGCTCAAAGAAGAGGCGCACCTGGCTGGTGTCTCCCGGCCCCTTCACTTCAACCCGGATGCGAAAGTCGTTTACTCCCATGGTGTTGTAGAAGGAGAGGTTGGGCGGGCTTACGATCTGGGCCCGGGGCAGGGGTCGGCCGATGTCCAGCGAAAAGCTCACCCCGTTGTTCTGGGCCAAACGCTGAATCTGGCTTATGTCAATGGAGTAGCTCCCGTCATAGGAGACCAGTGGCGGATTGGTGTTGCGGTTAAGCTCGGTCACCCCGGCCGTCCCCGGAGCGGGGTCGCCACCGTCACCCAGGTTGCCGGTCCCCTCAAAGCCCATCAGGTCAAAGTTGCCATCGGCCTGGATGAGGCGCAGGAAGGGGTGGAGGTCGGGATGGGGGTCCTCAAAGTCGTTGACGTTATACATGTTTTGCGGCCGGTTGGGGGAGAGGAGCAGCTCCACCATGCGCTCATCCACCTGCCAGATGAGCAGGCCGGGAACCGGGTCGGTGCCGGTGGAGGGCTGATCGCCGAGATAGACAAAGGAGTTTCGCCTCGCCTCAAGCAGGAAGTACTCCTTCCCCTCGCTGCCGGGGACATCAATCCGGATCACCCTGCCCCGCCCCTCCGCCTGGTCGGCATCCAGCAGGAAGACGTTGAAGTCGTCAAAGTCCTGCAGGGTGGCCTGGTCCCAGCGAAGCAGTATCCGGCTTAGGGCAGAGGGGATGACGGCAGGGTCGGTGAAGGGGCCGAAGCCCATGATGTCCCAGTAGCCCACCCCGAATGACTCATCGCCGTCGTCGCCCGGATTGCCGCCCAGTTCGGCAAAGCGGGACAGGGGCCCATAGTCGTAGTAGTCGGGCAAGCCCATGAGATGGCCCACCTCGTGCTCAAAGAAGTGGAGCCCGTTGTCAATGTGGGACTGGTGGATGAAGATGGCCCTCCTTACCACCTTTCCGTCGTAGGTGGTCCCCAGGTCCATGAGCTGGCGGGTGAAGGGGACAAAGTCCTCAATGTCGGTGGGCAGGATAAAGATTATCCCGTCAACGTCGCCGTTCTGGTCGCTGTCAAACTGGGCAAAGTCCACCTCCTGATCGGCAAGCTCCAGCCAGCCCCTAACATCGTCGTCGGTGATGCCGGTGAAGGGGTCGCCTCCCCCGTAGGTGTGACCGAGCTGATAGATCTCACCATCCTCGGCAGGATAGATGGAGCCGGTGAGGTCCAGCGAGCCGATGGTCTCGTCGTCCAGCCGGCGGGGAGTGGGGTCAAAGGTGGCCGGGTCGTAGTAGCTTGCCCGCCGGTAGTACTCCCTAAGGGACTCCTCCCCGTCCTCCGGGTCAACCGAGAAGAGGCGCTGGCTGATCTGCTGGTTGGTGTAGGCCAGGCCGTCAAAGTCGGTCAGGTAGCCCACCTTTAGCACCAGCAGGCGGATGGCCCCCCGGGTGGGCATGGTGTCATCAAAGGAGGGCTGCTCCGCCCCAAGCTTCCCCCCAAAGTAGAGGTCAAGCACGGTGGGCCCCTGGTAGCGGTCAAGCATCAGGGGAGGGGGCGGGGAGTTGCCAGTATGGCTGGGGAGTTCCCCCTCCGGCCGGCCCTGCCTCCCGCAGGAGAGGGAAAGGGCGAGCGCCAGGAAAATCACCAGGGAAAGCACACCTGAAGCTCTGAGGCTCATCCTCATCCCAGCCCTCTCACCTCTAGCTTACCCAAGATGGAGGGCAGGGATGACCGACCGGAGCCCCATTTGGGGCTGGCTCTCCTACTGCGCCGGGCAGCCGCCGATGGCGTCAAAGGAGTAGTGGTGGAGGGTCTCCGACTCTGCCTCAACCGCCCCCTCCAGGTTGAAGGTCATGCCGGTGGGCAGGCCGGCCGGCTGGACCGGGTAGGCGGCAAGCACATAGTCGCTGCCCGGCCCTCCCGCCAGGAGCATCCCCCGGTCAAAGCTAGCGTAGCGCTGGTCCTCTGGCTCCTCAATGCCGGTGGGGCCATAGAAGAGATAGACGTCCACCCCCTGGTGCTCCATGTCCAGGTTGAAGGCGAGAAGCGACTCGGCCCCGCCGCTTGAGGTGTCGCCGGTGTTGGGGTTCTGGTCCTGGTCCAGGGCGACCCAGTAGCCCATCTTTAGCACCCGGTCCCCGTCGGTCTGGACCACCTGGGTGGGCAGGGGC
>JALSIF010000220.1 GCA_026981635.1 bacterium
CTTCGGCATGCTCTTCCAGTACCTCACCACCGCCCCGCCCAGGGAGCCCATGCTGGATGCGGGGCTTAAGGCCCTCAATGTGGTCCGGGTGGTGGAGGAAAAGGTTGAACCTGACCGCCTGGTCCTACCCGAAAGGGTGGAGGAGCTTGCCTGAAGGGACTCTAAGGCCCAGCCTCGGGCTAGAATGGGCCTGCCTTGCGCCTGGTGCTAAACGAGTTTGAGCGCTCCCTCAAGATGCTCCTTCGCTACCCGCTGGAGTCGGCGGCCGGCATCGTCATCCTCTGGCTGCTCTTCATCGGCATCTTTTTCGGCGCAAAGAGCATCAGCGGCGCCCCCATCTCCCCCGAGCGGCTCACCCCCCTGGTGCTGGGCTACTGCCTGTGGTTCTTTGCCATCATCATGCTCAACTCGGTGGCCTACGAACTCATGAACGAGGCCGCCCAGGGAACCCTGGAACAGCTCGCCCTCACCCGCCGCCCGGGCCTCATAACCGTAGTGCTGATAAGAAGCCTGACCAGCTTCGCCTTCGGCCTCATTAGTGTCTCCATCCTTCTTCTTCTCATTATGGCCACCACCGGCCTGTGGCTGAGCTTCCCCCTGGGGCAGAGCTTCCTTTTGGTCCTCCTGAGCGTCGCCGTCCTTGCCGGCATAAGCCTTCTACTGGGGGGGCTGGCGCTGATCTTCAAACGGGTGGGGCAGGTGGTGGCGCTGACCCAGTTTCTCCTCCTGCTGGTGGCCTTCTCACCTCCAGAGATGCTGGGCAGACTAAGCCAACCGGTGAAGTTCCTCCTCCCCCTGGCCGGCGGGGTAGAGCTGCTTTCTCGCCTCACCACCGGGGCAGGCCCGGTGCGCGCTGAGGAGTGGCTGATGATGACCCTGGCCGCCCTGATCTATCTGGTGGTGGGGGGCACTCTCTTTCTCGTGGCGGAGCGGGTCGCCCGCCGCCACGGACTCTTGGGCCACTACTGATCAGGACAGGGGCTAGCTTTTGCCCAGGTAGATGACCAGCCCCCTAACCGGCTGCTCCTTGCCGGCGGGCCCGGTCTTGATGCTCAGGTGGGTCACCCGGTGGAAGGGGTCGGAGAGGCTGCGCTCAATCCGCCTGACATAGGCGGCCAGGTCCTCGCCGCTTCCCCGGTAGACCACCAGCCCGCCGCTGGCGGTGGGCAGGGGAAGGGTACCGACCTGGTTGGCCGAGCGCGGGGTGATACCGCCACCCCCACCGGGCAGGGTGGGACCACCACCGATACCACCGCCTCCCCGTCCACCGGGAAAGCCTCCCCCGCCAAATCGACCGCCACCAAAGCCGCCGCCAAACCTGCCAAAGCCCCCACCGCCGATGAGGTCAAAGCCGGAGTAGCCGAACCACCCCACCACCTCCGAGGGCAGCAGCCCCAGGTTGCCGAGCATAAGGTAAATCTGTACCGGCTGAGCATACTGGATCTGGGCGAAGGTGATGCGGTTGGCGGTGGAGACCGGCTGGTCGGAGGAGACCTGGACAATGCCGCCCGGCCCCCTTACCACCGGCAGGTGGGGGATGTCCAGCTCCTGTTCCATGCGCTCCTTGGAGGTGACGTAGATGATGGGCTTGCCGAACTCGTCGGCGGGCGGGATGATCAGGTAGCGGTAGCCCGCCCCCCGCACGATCAGGTCCAGCGCCTGGAGGAAGGGGACGTCCTTGAAGTTGCCCCGGATGGAGCCGGGCCTAAGCTGGATGCCAGGGTTAAACTCCCCTCCCTGGCGAAAGCCCCCGCCGGGCTCCTCCCCGCCGGTGCCTCCCCCCAGCCCCTCGGTAGTCTCGGGCAGGGGCGCACGGCGAAGGCCGGTGGGCTCGTCCGACAGGTAGGGGTCAATGATGATGGAGATGCCGCTTATCTCGCTTAGCAGGTTCAGCACATCAAAGAAGTTCACCCCGCCCGAGGCGTCCAGGGTGACCAGCACATCGGAGAGCTGGCGGTTGAGGTCGGCGGCGGGAAAGTCGTAGTTTCCGTCCATCCTCCCGTCCATG